>DAOVSZ010000307.1 GCA_030627725.1 Desulfobulbaceae bacterium | reverse complement strand
CTGGGACTTCTGGCGGGTCGGATGGCAGGGATAAGGAAGATCACCTGGAATCTCCGTTGTTCCAACATGGAGTTAGAGAATTATAACAGGACAACTTCATTGGCCATAAAGGCCTGTGCCAGGCTTTCCCGGTTCCCTGATGCAGTTATTACCAATGCCTGTTCTGCCAGGGAATTTCATAAAAAACTCGGGTATCGCGCCAGACGTTTTGAAGTAATCCCGAACGGTTTTGACCTGGCCCACTTCAAACCCTCGAACACTAAACGGCAGGAGACCAGGGAAGGGCTCGGGCTGAACGATGACAGCCCATGCATAGGCTTTGTGGCCCGTTTTGATCCGATGAAAGATCACCGGACTTTTATCAGGGCCGCCGGGATGGTCCTGGAAAAAATGCCGCTGGCCAGATTTGTCCTTTGCGGTGACGGGATTACCCCTGAGAATGATGCTCTGGCCGGCTATCTTCTCGAAGCCGGCATCAAGGGACAGGTTTTACTGCTGGACCGGCGTGAGAACGTTGCCGATATTATGGCCTGCCTGGATATTGCCGTTTCCTCGTCGGCGTATGGAGAAGGGTTTCCAAATGTCGTCGGCGAAGCCATGGCCTGCGGGGTGCCATGCGTGGTGACCGATGTGGGTGATTCGGCAGATATTGTTGGCGATACAGGCCTTGTTATGTGAGCGAGGGAGGCTGATGCCCTGGCAAAGGCAATACTGAAACTGCTGCGTCTTCCTGAGCGGGAAAGAAAAGTTCTGGGAGATCAGGCCCGGCAACGCATTGCCGATACGTTTTCACTGGCTGCGGTGGTCGGCCAATATGAAAGTTTCTACCTGGACCTTAAGGAAAGCGGTTCCGCCTGAGGCGCCCACAGACGAGAAAAGGCTTATAAAGACTATGTGCGGCATTGTTGGATTCATAAACCAATCACCGGATAAAAGCGGAGATGATCTTGCCGGGATTACCTCCGGGATGATAGGAACTCTTTTACACCGGGGGCCTGATGATGAGGGGGTGTGGGTCGATCCTGCCATGGGTGTTGCCATTGGACACCGTCGTCTGTCCGTGCTGGATATCTCCGCCCTCGGTCGGCAGCCGATGCTGTCGGCCAGCGGCCGTTATGCGATCGTCTATAATGGGGAAATATATAATTTTAAACTGTTGCGCCGGGAACTGGAGGAGAAAGGCCGGAAGTTTACAAGTACTTCCGACACCGAAGTTCTGCTGGCCGCGGTTGAGGAGTGGGGGCTGACAGCGACTGTCCATGCCTTGGTGGGCATGTTTGCCTTCGCCCTGTGGGATCGTGAAGAAAAATCCCTGCATCTGGTGCGGGACCGGTTGGGGGAAAAGCCGCTTTATTACGGATGGCAGAGCAAGTCTTTTGTCTTCGGCTCCGAATTGAAGGCGCTTAAGGTCCACCCTGCCTGGCAGGGCGAAATAAATCGCGAAGCCCTGGCACTATACATGCGGCATAACGCTGTGCCGGGCCCCTATTCCATCTACAGAAATATCTATAAACTTCCCCCTGGCTGCATGCTGGCCATTAAGACGCCACAGCAGAAGCCTGATGCGTTTTCACCATTTGCTGCGGCCTCTTTCAAACCTTCCCGGCTAACCCCTTTATCCTACTGGTCTCTACAGGCTGTTGCTGAAGCAGGGAGAAGGAATCCATTCCCTGGCAGCGAAGATGAGGCTCTTGCCGGCCTGGAAGTTCTGCTTAAGCGCGCAGTCAGTCAGCAGATGATCTCGGACGTGCCGCTGGGGGCCTTTCTTTCAGGCGGTATTGATTCAAGCATGATTGTCGCCCTGATGCAGTCCCAAAGTGATCGGCAGATAAAGACATTTACCATCGGTCTCCATGAAGGAGGTTACGATGAGGCAGGTGATGCCAGAAAGGTGGCAACGCACATGGGGACTGCTCATACCGAGCTGTATGTCAGTCCGGAAGAGGCCAGGGCGGTTATCCCCCGGTTGCCCTATCTCTATGATGAACCTTTTGCCGATTCTTCCCATATTCCTACCTTCTTGGTCTCGAAACTGGCCAGACAGCACGTGACCGTTAGTCTTTCCGGCGACGGTGGAGACGAACTCTTTGGAGGGTATAACCGGCATGCCCTGGGCCCTTTTGTCTGGCAGAGGTTCGGCTGGCTGCCGGCCTGGATAAGAAAAACCGCGGCAAAGGGCATGACCGCGTTATCACCGCTTACCTGGGATGCAATTTTTCGCAGTTTTGACACCATCCTGCCCAGAAAGAAAAGGTACTCAATGCCTGGCGACCGGCTATATAAGCTGGCCGAGGCCCTGGCGGCCGGCAGCCCGGAGGAAATGTATCTGCAATTTATTTCCCATTGGCAGCCTGATTCCCTGGTTATCGGTACTGATCCCAAGAGAAAGGAGTTTGTCGACTCTGGAGGGTGGGGCGCATCCGACTTTGCAGAACAGATGATGTGTCAGGATGCCCTGATGTATCTGCCGGATGATATCCTGGTCAAGGTGGACAGGGCCGCCATGGGAGTAAGCCTGGAAACACGGATGCCTTTTCTGGACCACCGTGTGGTGGAATTTGCCTGGCGTCTTCCTGTTTCCATGAAGATTCATAACGGTCAGGGCAAGAGGATATTGCGGAAGCTGTTGTATAAGTATGTCCCTCGAGAGTTGGTAGAAAAGCCCAAGATGGGGTTTGCCGTGCCGATAGATGCCTGGCTGCGCGGCCCTCTGCGAGACTGGGCCGAGGATCTTCTGGATGGCAACCGTTTACGGCGGGAGGGGTTTTTCAAACCGGAGCCCGTGCGCAGTAAGTGGCAGGAGCATCTGGCCGGCCGCCGGAACTGGCAGTATCACCTGTGGGATGTCCTGATGTTCCAGGCCTGGTACCAGACATGGGAGAAACATTGAAAACCAAACACAAGATACTGTTTCTGGTCACTGAAGACTGGTATTTCTGGTCGCACAGGCTCCCTGTCGCCCGTGCTGCGAAAAAGCAGGGATATGAAGTGGTAATTGCCACAAGGGTTCAGGACCATGGTAATCGCATCCGGTCTGAAGGGTTTACACTTGTTCCCATCTCTCTTATCCGCCGCTCCACAAATCCTTTACGGGAACTTGCTGTAATTTATGAAATTACTCGAGTCTACAGGACCCATCGGCCTGACATCGTTCACCATGTCGCGCTTAAACCGGTACTGTATGGTTCTCTTGCCGCCAGGCTGGCCGGAATAAAAAATGTTGCTAATGCACTGACCGGGCTAGGATATGTTTTTATTGCCGAGGGCGCAAAAGCCGCCTT
>DAOVSZ010000021.1 GCA_030627725.1 Desulfobulbaceae bacterium | reverse complement strand
TCTACCGGATCCC
The DNA here is from genome assembly GCA_030627725.1 of Desulfobulbaceae bacterium. Classification (GTDB taxonomy): domain Bacteria; phylum Desulfobacterota; class Desulfobulbia; order Desulfobulbales; family DAOVSZ01; genus DAOVSZ01. Next base: position 16,016 of record DAOVSZ010000021.1, on the reverse strand, counting down.
GCCGGTGAATGCGCCGTTCTCACTTGAAGTGACTCCACCTGCCGGAACTGACAGGATCAAGGCCATTGCGAGCGCTGTTCCTTTTTCAGAATCAGCCACGATCAGGACACGGGGCATCAAGTTTACCCAGCATATTGTGAATGCGGCGGAAACCAGGACCGGGGTCAGGGTGAGGATTGAATAGGGATCAAGCTTAAGGCACAAAGGCAGAAGGCAGAGGGGCAGGAGGAATTTTATTCCTGTTTCAATGTATACTCCGCCAGCAGGCTGTCCTTCCAGTAGATGTTTTCCGGATTTGAAAAAAACTCCTTGAAAAGCATAAGGCTCTCATCTCTTAAAATGTGCGGGAGTATTGTTACTTTCATGTCCCGGTAGAGAGGGTTGAGGGTATGTAAGGAGAGATTCGTGCCGCCGCCCATGGCATCCTCATAGGCATAGACGATGGTGCGGATACCGTTTAAAAGAAGGGCAGTGTAACACATGAGACAGGGTTCCATGGTGGAGTAGATTGTGATTTTAGAAAGCTCCATTCCCGGGTTGTCTGCAACAAGGCTTCTTAGGGCGACGATTTCGCCGTGATCGAGTTCGTTGGCCTTTTCGGCAAGGCTGTTTTCTCGACGACCGCTTGTAACGACCTTGTCGTCAGCCACCAGAACGCATCCAACCGGAAATTCTCCTGCCTCAAGTGCCTCGCGTGCTTCGGTCAGGGCAAGACGCATGAAGTGTTCGTGTGTTTTCATAGCCGCATAGTATGCGAAAAAAAATGGTGGAGTCAAGGAGGAATACGGGGTATTATTTCAGATTGTATTTTTTAGGGGGATTCTGATGAAGCATAAAAAAAACAAAAAGTGAAAGAACTCATCCCCCTGGAGCGTTGAACCCTGAACCTGTAGATGAGGTAAACGAGATGTCGGAAGAGATACAATTTTTGTCCTATGAAGAAGCCCGGAAGATTGTTGGGGCCGTGATGGAAGAAGAGCACATCCAAGAGGCAAACAGGCGGATACTGACCGCCTATGATGTGGATGGTAAGGAATTATGCTGGTATGATGCAGATGAAATCATGTCCGAGATAAAGAACCCGTCCAAGAATGAGGATGAGAATAAGGCCGCAGCTGTAGAGATTGTCTTGCACCAGATCCCGGAATGGGTTCTTCAGGTGACAGGGGTCAGGGATTAGGGGTTGAGGAGACAGGGGTCAGGGATCAGGGATCAGGTGACAGTTGCTTATTTTTGTGTCTGATATTTTACAAACCCTCAAGGTCTGGTGTTGTTGAGAAAAGTTGCAGGAAACTTTTCGAGAACTCATGGAGAGTTTTTTCTGTTTCCTGCCCCCTGATCCCTGTCCCCTAATCCCTGCTGTTACCTGCCTTCTCAACCCCTTCCGGCATGGGCGGGACCTGTTCGCCGCCGAGGACATAGCCTCCATCCAGTTTGATGACGCTGCCGGTCATGTAGGTTGCGTCTTCTATAAGAAAAAAGACTGTTTTGACCACTTCTTCCACCTTTCCTGTCCGGTTCAGCAGGGTGTGATTGCAGATCGCTTCTTTCTGGGCATCTGTTAACAGCCCCCAACCTCTCGTATTTTCTGCGTGGCGTGTTTCAAAAAAACCCAGCATGATCTCGTTGACTCGAACGGTTGGGGCCGCTTCTCTGGCCCAGGTCTCGGTAAATGAGGAAATCGCCCGGTTTGCTGCCGCATATCCGTCGTTATAAATGAGTCCTGCCGGACCTGAGCGCCCTACAAGACCGGCAATCGAGGAGAGGGTGATGATGGTCCCTTCCTGTGTCGTTTTAAGCAGCGGAAGCGCTTGATTGACAACCCACCATTTGGCCTTCAGGGTGGTCTCCATCTCAAGGTCCCATTGGTTGGGGACATATGGGCCGTGCACAATCGGCATTCCGCCGCGTTCGATGTTGTTGATCAGGATATCGAGGGTCTGGTACTGTTTTTTTATCTTGAAGAGGAGCTTTTCAATCTGTTCAGGTTCTCTGAGATCCACCTCGACTGCCAGATGGTCGTAGCCCTTGGCAGTAAATTCTTCTCGCAACTGCCTGGATTCCTCCGGCCAGTCAAACCAGGTGAAGATGATCCGGGCTCCAGCCTCGGCAAGAGCAAGTGCGATTGCCCTGCCGATACCTTTCGTGGCCCCCAGAACCAGGGCGGTCTTCCCATGGATCTGCATAAAGGAACAGCCCTCCGGTCAGTGTGCAACCTGTCTTTTTTAGTCGGAAATTAGGAGAGAAAAAAATGAATTATCTGCAGTTTTTTTGTTGACTGAAAATAAGATGCCAAGTCAGCTGATCCCTGATCCCTGATCCCTGATCCCTGATCCCTGATCCCTGATCCCTGATCCCTGATCCCTGACCCCTGCTACACATCCGCATCGCTTTCTACTTTCAGCAGAAGACGCCGGCCGGGCTGGATGATATTTCCCTTGATGTTGTTCCAGCGTTTGATTTTTTCAGTGGAGAGGTTGAATTTTCTGGCAATGGTCCAGAGGGAATCTCCACCTTTGACTTCGTAGTAGGTAAGTTTTTTGAAGGGAAACCGGGTAGGAGCAAGGGTGGTGATCGTTTTTGGCTGTTTTGATGGTGAATATTTTATTTTTTGCGTGGTTGCGACCAGTATCTTTGAAGAAATGCTTTGTTCGGCAGGCTGGTTCATGGCAATGGTCTTTGTTTCCTCTTCCAGGTAGATGGCAAGCTGATCACCGGCAGTAATGCGGTTGATGTCCGTTATGGTGTTCCAGGTACAGAGCATGTGTGAAGAGATGTCGTATTTTCTTGCGATTATTGATACTGTCTCACCGGGAAGGATGGTGTGCAGGACAAGGCGTTGCTGGTTGTCGCTTATGTTGCGTCGGTCTGGATTCTCGTTTTTTGCCAGGAGTCTATATGTGGTTTTTCTGGTAGGAATGCGAAGCCGCTGGCCTGGTGTGAGTTTTGATTTTCGGAGATTGTTGGCCTTGAGCATTGTGGTGGCGCTCAGTTTGTATTTTTTACAGATCTTCTGAAGTGTCTCGCCTTTCCGGACAATATGGGTCTCGTATTTTGTTGAAACAACAGCGTGGACCCGCGACAGGTTCTGTGCCACAATGGTTTTTTTGCCGACTGGTATTTTTATGGTATAGGGTTTTTCAGGAGGAGTAATCCCTTGACGAAGATCCCGGTTGAGATTGCGAAGTTCCTCTAACGAAAGATTGCCGGCGGAGGCAACCGCACGCAATGAGGTCCAGCGGGGAACTTCCACGGTCTCAAAGCTCAAGGGGGCCTGATATTCGATATCGGTAAAGCCGTATTTTTCAGGGTTTTTCGCAATGATGATCGCTGCGATCAGTTTCGGGACATAGCGTTTCGTTTCTGAGTGTAAATAGCGGGTCTGAGCTATTTTCCAGAAATTTTTTGTCTTTGACCGTCGGATGGCGCTTTTTATCGTGCCGCCGCCAGCGTTATAACCGGCTACGGCAAGGTGCCAGGACCCGAATTTTTTATAGAGTTCAGAGAGAAATGTGATCGCCGCTTTTGTGGATTTGACAGGGTCCCTTCTCTCGTCAACATAGCTGTTGACCGTCAATCCGTAATGGAGCCCGGTGGAACGCATGAACTGCCAGGGGCCGACTGCCTTGGCCTTTGAATAGGCTGTCAGGCTGTAGCCGCTTTCTATCATCGGCAGATAGGCCAGATCAAGAGGGAGCCCCGCTTCTTTCAGATGCTCGTGGATCATCGGCAGGTATCGGCCGGACCTGGCGAGCCAGCGGGCAAAGGTTTTGCGTTGTTTGTTCTGGAAAAAATCAAGATAGAACTCGACCTGGCGATTCATTGTGATCGGAAAGTCATATTCAACTTCCGCTTTTTTCGTTATCGATTCAGGCGATCCTTCTTCCCACTTGCCCAGTTTGTTCAGTTCCTGGACTTCCTGGGCAACTGTTTTTTCCGGTTCCGGCGGGGTCAGTTCTTCTGGGATTGTGTCGGTCAGCGCAGCGGCTGTCGTCAGGTCGGGAAGAGGAGGAACTTCAGTGTCTTTGTCAATGCCGGTGGCGGAAAGGGAAGATGCGTCCGGACTGTGACTGTTCATGCCTTTGTCCGACTGTTCAGCAGGCACACAGGCACAGATGAGAATCAGGAGCAGAGGAAGAAGTGTGTGGAGTCGAATACTGAAATTTAGCATACCTAATTCTTTTGTTTACAATATACTGATAGAAGTCAAGCATCTTTTAACAATTGCAAACCTTTTACCTGACAATACAGTGAAATGCAATTAAAATATATAACTATTCAGCAGTACTCCATCTGCACACGATCAGGCCTTCTCGCATAGCCAACTATAGCTCGGCAACCTGCTTGTGCACATCTGAAGCACTGCTGAATAGTTACGGGATGGAGTTTAGGCCACGTTTGCTGCTCCACCTGAATAGTTACTTAAAATTCATGACACATCTTGAATTTGTCCCTCTTTTGATGCTATATGTGGTTGTTCGTGAGACGTGCGTTTCGTTTTTTGAAACGCCTAGTCGAACAATCCCGCTGAAAGCGGAGGGTGTACTGCCCGTGATTCGGTATTTTTACCCAAAAGATGACAACCTCGCAAAAAGTCGAAATCGCTGAATTCGTCTTCAATGATTTCAATAAGATAGAGACGGTTAACGCGTCCGTCTCGTGCTTTTTACGAGACCGACAAAAGATTCTCACACGAGTGAAAGAAAATGATATACAGGATTTTTAAGAAGATATGCGTTCTCCTGGTGGGACTGATGCTTCTGGGAATAGTCACCGCTGTCGGCGCTTATTACTGGCTTGTCGTCCTTGCGCCTGGAGAGGAGATTACGAAAGAGAATATCAGAAAGATTCTGGCGATAGAAAGTCCGGTTTTTTACGCCGACGGCAAAAGCAAGATCGGTGTCTTTTTTGAGGATGCTCACCGTCAGTACATTACCTATGATGAGATACCGGAAGATTTCGTCAACTGCATAGTCGCTTCCGAAGACCATTCTTTTTTTCAACATTTCGGGGTTGATTTTCCCGGTATCTTAAGGGCCGTGAGGGTGAATATCCGTGCCGGCCGGGTGGTGCAGGGCGGCAGTACCATTACCCAGCAGACTGCAAAGAACCTTTTTAAACGCAAAGACCGCTCGCTGCAATCAAAACTGAAAGAACTTCTTTACGCGCTGCGTCTTGAATATCACTATTCCAAACAGGAAATCCTTGAATTTTATGTGAATCAGTTCTATGTCAGCGGCAACGGCAGAGGACTCGGGGTTGCGGCCCGGTACTTTTTTGATAAGCCCGTGCAGGAGCTTGATCTTCTTGAATGCGCCTTTATCGCCGGCAGCGTCAAGAAACCAAATTACTATAACCCTTTTATCAAAAAGGATAAAGAGAAGGTGGCTGAAGCGAAGATGCGGGCGAAAGTGCGTGCCGGCTATGTTTTGCGTCAGATGCTCAGGCAGCGCCGAATCAATCAGCCGCAATATGACCTCTGGGCGGAAAGAGAGATTGGTTTCAATCAGGGGAAGATGTATTATTCCCAAGATACGGTTATTGATCTTGTTAAGAGCGCCCTTGCCGATCCTCAGGTGGAAAATGAACTGCGCGAACATGGAATTTATAACGTAGCCACTTCCGGGATCCGAATTGTCACGACAATCGACCAGGACCTTCATAAGCAGAGTTTGTATGCGCTTCGCAAAGAGCTGTCTCGACTGGATGTCCGCTTAGAGGGATATGACCGGGAAAGCTTGCAGAAGAGGTATGCGGAGATGATTGATACAAACAGAGCGCCGGAAGCCGGCGTTTTTCTGTTCGCAAGAATTGTGTCGATCGATGCCTCTGTCCCGCAGATCGAGGTGACATTTGAGCTGAAAAAGGAATTATCCGCGGAGGGGGGCATTATAGATGAGGCAGGGCTCAAGAATCTCCTTGTGCCGCTTGTAAAGTACAGAAAGAACAGATGGTCGGAGGCGGTGTCCGGTGATATGGAGGACCTGCTTTTAAGGCTTCAACAAGACGATCTTGTATACGTCAGTATTCGGGCAAGGGACGAGGCAGGGGGGAACGTTCTCGATCTTGAAAAATATCCGGAGATTCAAGGCGCCGCCCTTATCTTACAAGGCGGGAGGATCCGTGCCATGGCAGGTGGTATGGAGAACAGGCATTTTAATCGGGCCATTGCAGCAAAGAGGCCTATGGGCTCGGTGATAAAACCTCTTGTGTATTGCGCAGCGCAACAACTCGGGTGGAGCAGCGTTGATATCTTAAACAACGCAAGAAACCTTTTTATCTATCAGAACAGCCCTTATTTTCCCCGACCGGACCACATCAGTCCTTTTGATGAAGTCTCAATGAGTTGGGCCGGGGTGCATTCCGAGAATGTGGCAACGGTCTGGCTGCTGTATCATCTTTGCGACTATCTCTCCCCGGCCCAGTTTAAAGAGGTCGCTGCCAGACTTGGACTGTCCCGGAAAAATGATGAGTCTTATGGGCAGTATGCGAGAAGGATCAGGGACACGTTGGGGATTCTGGTTGATAGCAGGACCTTGTATCAGACAGCCTTTTCCGAGGCGGTCAAAGAGATGGCGCCGGACCTTCTGTTTGAAGGAAGGTTCGAGGAATATGAGCTCCTGCGGATCTTTCATTACGAATCCGAAGATATTGAAATTGATGAAGAGGACATCAGTTACGAAGCTGAAGTCAGGCGTGACGTGTTACAGAAAAGTTTTCTGCGCTTTTCTGGTTTCTTAAGAAGAATTGAGGCGTTACGAGAAGAAACAGCATCCATATTCGGTGTGGCGGGAGAGACTGGTCTGTACTGGCAGCCGCTCTCTTTTCTTGAGCGTTTCAGGCCGGGGCAAAGAGAGATCAGGTTCTGGAGCGAATCGTCGCCGGATGACAGCTGGGAGCAGATCAGCGCGGACAAACTGTCGACCCTGCTGCTTGCCATGAATGAAACAGAGACAGAGGATTTCTGGCAGGCCATTCTCATAGAAGGGCTTCTTTCGGCATCAACGGTCAGGACATTGGAGGAGACGGTAGAGAGGGAATATGAAAAACTCTCGAGCCTGCTGCCGTACCAACCTGAAGTCCTCCATAAGGTTCGGGACTTCAGGGTGCTGACCGCTCTGAATTATTTGACCGGTCTGTGTCGGGATATCGGCGTTGAAAGCGTTCTTGAACCTGTTCTTTCTTTCCCCTTGGGCTCTAATGTGATAAGTTTGTTCGAGGCTGCGAGGATCTATGAAGGGATCGCGTCTGGGGGGATAACCGAGAGCAGGTTTAAGGAGCCGGCTTCCGCGCTTGCCGTCATAGACAGAATTGAAGACAGCGAGGGGGAAATAATTTTTACCCCTGAACGGGTGAAGAAGCGTGTTGTGTCTCGGGAGATCTCGCTGTCTGTAAGCGATATTTTACGGAACGTAGTCAAGTATGGCACTGGAAGATATGCTGAAAGGAATATCAGGCTGCACAGCCGGGACCCTGAGAAGGAAAAATATCTTCTCGACCTTGATCTGCGCATCCCTGTCTATGGCAAGACAGGAACGTCAAACCGGTTTACAAACTCCGCGTTTGTGGGAATCGTGCCTGTGTTTCAAGAGGGGGGAAATGTTTTGACCCTTTCGGAAGGGTTTGTCCTGGCCAGTTATGTCGGTTATGACGACAATAAGCCAATGGTCAGGAACACAACACATATTACAGGTTCTTCCGGCGCGTTGCCTCTCTGGACCCGTATGGCGAATGATATTTTATTGAACGAAGACTATGCAGCCAGTCTTGATCTGGTGGATCTGTCCTTTTCCGGTCTTACCGAGATACCTGTAAGCGTTCCGGATATGGGCCAGATCAGAGCTCCGGTTGACTCACGGAACGGTGGGCTTCCTTTTGGCAGTGGGCAGGGGGAGGCAGGGGAGGGGGCTTCGGACCAACCCTTGCAGCGTGACAAAACAGTAGTAATTACCTTTGGAGAATTTTCCGCCAATGGAACATTAAAGCCAAAGAGATTTTTCCTGCCGTATTGGAGGGTGAAATAAATTTTTATGAAACCGTATAAGGTGTTTTCGTATTGTTTTCTGTGTGTTGCGTGCTTTTTGCCTCTGGCCGGATGTCTTTCTGCAAAGTCCCAGGTGCAGGTTCCCCGGCAAAAGGAGGCTGCTGTGCCGCCGGTTGTGGTCCCTCAACCTGTGATCGTGCAGGAGATGCGTCCGGAATTCCCTGATGATGGGGACACGATTCCGGCTGTTCCTGTCGTCACGAGGGCTCCTGCTTACGTTGAAGAGGAGAGGGTTGTGCTGATCGAGAAGGTGGTCCTTCCTGATATCATGCAGGTCAAGGCCCGGCTTGATGCCTGTGAGGAAAGACGTGCAAAGTGGGAATCATTGGCTGCACATCTGAGTGCGCTGGATGCTGCCCCTGCAGGCTGGCAGGATTGTTTCACATCTCTTCAGCATATCACGGGTGGCTACCGATGGCTCTATGACAGGGTCCGGCAGGGGACGGATGTCTCGGTCGGAACTGAAGATTTGCAGATTGACCCCTGGAATATCTATTGGACTGATATTGCCTTTTATGAGGGTGGCTGCAGGCATGTTTTTGAAGATGGGGTGCGGACCGTTGCCGACATGCTTGAGCAGTCGAAGAAAGCCGCGGCTGAGGAGAGAGAGGGGGTTGTTGGTCTGTATGCTGAGAGCGGAAGATTTGTTGATGCTGTTGCCGCCTATGAAAAGTACCTGGAGGGTTTTGCCGACTGGTCCGTTTCTCCGGAAACCCAAAGAATATATGCCCATGCCCTGATCAGGGCGCAAAGATTTGATGAAGCCGCTCAGGAGATCCTTGCCTCGTTGGATGGTATCGAAGACGAGGTGCGGGGATTGCGTCTCAGGCGGTTGGCTGCTGATCTGCTCCTTGCAACCGGACAGGTGCTTGAGGCCCGGAAACAATATAAAAAGCTCGATGAGTTCTACAGGGGATGGGAAGAGGAAGACAGGTGGGTGGCAGACCATCTCAGTCTTTTGTCCAGCGCTTCCGAGCGGCCCGAAGAGCTTGTCGTCTATATGTCTCTGCTCAAATCATATATCTCCTTTGACGGCAGGCGCCTGCCGCCGGGGATGAAGGAGAATGTCGATCGTCTTGCCAATGATTTTCCTGACAGCCCGGTCACAAACCATGCGCGGCAGATTCTCTGGAAGACCGAAGATACGATCAAGGAGTGGGCCGACCAACAGCTGGATATGGTTGACAGCCTCGTCGATTTAAAAGAATTCCATAAGGCGGTGACACTCCTTGAGGGCTTGCTCGCGGCCCAGATCTCCGCAGCGACAAAAGAGATTGTTCAAGACAAACTGGACAGGGTTGTGTGGATGGAGAGTGAGGATAAAGAGGCCCAGCGGCTGATCATGGAGCAGAACCTTTCCCAGCAGTGGGAAAAGGCTTTGGGGTTGCTTGACCTTCGGCGCTATGATGAGGCGATTGTCGCCTTTTCTCCCTTGTTGAAGACAGTCTATGATAAAGAGGCGGGGGAGAAGATAAAGGATGCGGCGAATCTTGCTGCTTCAGATATGAGACAGCAGGCGGCGGCCCTTTTTGTCCAAGCGAGGAAAGAGCATGATCCGGCACGGAAGAATCGTTATCTCCTTGGTTCGTGGCGGCTGTTGAAGCAGATTTTTCTGAAGTATCCTGATGCTGAAATAATCGGCAAGGTGTCTCAGAATTTGCGGGCACTGGAAACGCAAATAAATAAAATTGATCCCGATTTGCTGGAAAATGCCAGGGTGGAAACCGAGTCACTTTCCCGGGAAGATGAAAGTGGGCCTGTTGAAAAAGAGGATTTTTCTTCTCCTGTGGTTGAGGAAGAGATCTTCTGAGATCAGTGTCAACGGAGATCCAATTTAGATTTGATGCTGTGCAAATAACATGATAAGATAATTGTTGAAATTGTAATAGGTATCATTGAAGGCGATCGCGATCATCTTGCATTACATGAAACGATGTGATCTGCAGTACTATTAAGGAGTTGCTGCATGGTTCAATTGAAACAGACTGTCGTTGAGTCCCTTGATGGGATGGCATTAAAAATAGTGATGATCGAGCCGGGCGACCTTTCCGTCGTTGGTGAAATTCTGGAGTTGGTTGAACAGATACTCAGTGCGGATTCGATACAAGACTTTCCATCTCTGCTTGAGATGGCAAATGCCGCAAAAACCACACTGGAAAGATTCATAATGGGAGACGTGGAGGAAACGGCGGAGAACTATGACCACTTTGGGGATGCTATTGCCGCGATGCAGGAGGTTGCCCGTAAAGGGGGCAAGGCTAACGAGGCCGATCTTCAGAAATTTTTTGAGAGTCTGGCAGCGGTTGGGATGGAATTTGACCGGAAGGCTCTGCAGGCGCCGGCAAAGGCCGTTGACGTTCCTGTTGGGGAGGTTGATCTTGAATTCCTTAAAGAAGAGGCGATGGTCCGCAGTTTTATTGAGGAATCCTTTGAGCATCTTGAATCAATTGAAGTCAGTATAATCGACCTTGAAAAAGAAGAAAATCCCCTCGATACAGTCAATAAGATCTTCCGCTCCTTTCACACGATTAAAGGGATTGCCACCTGTCTGCACCTGGATGATTTAAGTGAACTGGCGCATGTTGTTGAGAGCCTGCTGGATGATGTGCGGAATGGGCGGCGTCCCATGGATACGGAAGTAATTGATGCTATCTTGAGCGCCGGTGATAATCTCAGGGCCATGGTCATGAATATCAAGGAGGCGTTTGAAGAGGGCCCTGAACATTACGAGTATTTTGATGTACGTGAAATTATTCTTCATATCAAGGCGATTCTTCACGAGGAGGAGACTCCGGCAGCAGCGCCTGAGCCTATTGCTGAAACTGCAGCGCCTCCAGAGCCTCTTCCGGCTCCTGTTGAGGCGGAAGAGGTCCCGATGTTGGACTTGACTCAGGACCTGGATCTTTTGGGCGGTTTTGTTGAAGAGGCTTCCGAGCATCTTGAAGCAATAGAGGTTAATGTCCTGGATCTGGAGCAGAATCCGGATGATATGGAGATAATAAATAATATCTTCCGCCCCTTTCATACAATCAAAGGGGTTTCGGGGTTTCTGAACCTCAAGACCATAAATAAGCTCGCCCACACGACGGAGAATCTCCTTGACGACGTCCGCAATGGCGTCAGGGAGATGAGCCCGGAAATAATTGATGTTGTCTTGAGCGTTGGCGATTGTCTGCGCTCCATGATAGAAAATATCAAAGAGGTGATGGAAAGCGGGCAGGCGCGCTGTAAGGAATTCGATATTTCAGAATATGTTGAGAGAGTCGGCAGGATCCGGAGCGGAGATGATTCACAGGCCGGAACAGGTGAAGTTCCGCCTGCGAAAACTTCTCCTCCTCCTGTGGAAGAACCTCCCCCGGCGCCGTCTGAGGCGACTCCTGCCCCTCTTGAATCTCCCCCGGTTGCATCTTTGCCGGTAGAATCCGTTCCGGCGCCACCGCCGCCCCCGGCAGAGCCGACACCGGTTGAGTCTGTTGCAGCGGCGCCGCCACCTCCACCTCCGCCACCACCTGTGACTCTCGCCCCTGCTGCTGCGAAGCATGGGCCTGTCGGACCTGCGTCGCCGCCACCTCCCTCATCTCTAGGCGGACCGCCTGGCGGCGCCGGCGCTCAGCCAAAGGCTGACAAGATCGGGGTCTCCATCAAGGTTGGGGTAGAAAAACTCGATGCCTTGGTGAACGCAGTCGGCGAGCTGGTTATCATGCAGTCCCTTGTCCAGGAAAATCCATTGATTCGTGGAATTTCCGATCCCAAGTTGACCAAGGATTTTTCCCAGCTCGGCAGGATTACATCCGAACTTCAAAAGACTGCCATGTCCATGCGGATGGTGCCTATTCGTCAGACATTTCAGAAGATGATCCGGCTTGTGCGTGACCTGTCGAAGAAATCAGGCAAACAGGTCGATTTGAAGATGTCTGGAGAGGAAACCGAGATCGACAGGAACATGGTGGACTCAATTTATGACCCTCTGGTTCATATGATCCGTAATTCGGTTGATCACGGGGTAAAGACTCCGGCTGAACGGGAAAAAGATGGGAAATCGCCGGTCGGCACGGTAAATCTCAGGGCGTATCAGAAGGGCGGCAACATGGTCATTGAGATTGAGGACGACGGTGACGGGCTCAATCCTGAAAAGATTAAGCAAAAGGCGATTGAACGAAATCTCATCGGCATGGATGATTTCATGTCGGATTACGAGCTGAATAATCTCATTTTCCTTCCCGGCTTTTCAACCGCTGAAAAGATTACCGATGTCTCTGGGCGAGGGGTCGGCATGGATGTGGTGAAAAAGGCGGTGGAAAAGATGCGCGGCAAGGTAGATGTGGTTAGTGAACAGGGGAAAGGGTCCCTGTTTGTCATCCGTCTGCCTCTTACCCTTGCCATCATCGATGGCATAATTGTCCGTGTTGGGACGGAAAGATACATTATTCCCACGGTTTCCATTAACGAGTCGCTGAAGCCGGAGGAAGAGAATTACAATACAGTGTATGGCAAGGGTGAAACGCTGATGATCCGCAACAACCTTGTGCCGATTATCCGGCTCTATCAGACCTTTGATGTGAAACCGGATTTTGAAGAGCCGTGTGATGCCATACTGGTAGTCGTGGAAACAGAAGGCCGGCGGCGGGCGATTATGGTTGATGAGCTGTTGGGGAAGCAGGAGGTTGTTATTAAAAACCTTGGAGGCCTTAAGAGCATTCCGGGGGTAGCAGGCGGTACAATCCTTGGAGACGGCCGGGTTGGCCTGATTCTTGATCTCGCCGGCTTGATTATTGATAAGGGGAAGTCTTCGCAAAGTGAACAGAAAGAGAAAGAGGTAGGAAAGGAAGATAAGGCTGAAGAGTAGACCGTTCATAGTAATCAGAGGGAATTCGCATTAAGTAAATTAAGCAAAAAAATACAATATCAATTCGTTCAGTCTGTTAGGTCAAGTCGGAAAGTTGAGATATTTATTAAAGAGTGAGTTGACTGTTAAGGAGGTAACGATATGAGTAGTGCAGCTGGGGTAGCGCTTGAAGGAAGCGAGTCAGGGGTCAGTGGGCTGGAAGGGAAATATCTCACATTTACTCTTGGCAATGAAGAGTACGGCGTCGGAATCCTGAAGGTGCGTGAAATTATCGGCTTGATGGAGATCACGGCAGTTCCACATACCCCTCCGCATACCAAAGGCGTAATTAACCTGCGTGGCCGGGTGATTCCTGTTATTGAACTCAGGTTGAAGTTCGGCATGGAAAAGCAGGAGTATAATGAACGGACCTGTATTATTGTCGTGGAGGTGCAAGGGAAGAACGGCTCCATTCAGGTAGGCATGCTTGTTGATTCAGTCTCGGAGGTGCTCAATATTACAGCCCAGGAAATAGAGCCTCCTCCTGCTTTCGGCTCATCAGATTTTGAAATGGAATATATTCTTGGCATGGGCAAGGTGAAGGGCAAGGTGAAGATCCTGCTGGATATTGACTGTGTAGTAAGCGAGGGTGACCTCGAAAGATTTGAACAGGGGTAAGCGCCTTCATGTTTTCCAGCAGGGACAGACTCTCTGATGCGCTCTTTTCAAAATTCAGCAGGCTGATTTTTGAAAAGACAGGCATCTATCTGAAGCCGGAAAAAAGAGAGTTGCTGATCTCCCGCCTTGGAAAAAGGCTCAGGGCGACCAAGATCAGTTCCTGCCAGGAATACTACGACTATATTGTTCGCAACCAGCAAGGTCTGGAGTTCACAGATTTTATTGATTGCATATCAACAAATTTCACCAGCTTCTTTCGGGAAAACACCCATTTTGATTATATGTCGTCAACTGTTCTGCCTGCCCTTCTGACGAATGGCTTTGGCGGTTCTCAAGAGATTTTACTCTGGTCGGCAGCATGTTCCTCAGGCGAAGAACCGTATACTCTCGCTATGGTGATGGAGGAGTTTCGTGTTCATCGACCCGGTCTGCGCTACCGGATCAAGGCAACTGATATATCGACCAGAATGTTGGCGCAGGCGAAAAGAGGTGTGTACTCCAGTGATAGAATACACAATGTGCCAGAGCAGACTTTGCGGAGATTTTTTCAGAAAGGCGTGGGGCAGTCCGCAGGGTATGTAAAGGTCAAAAAGGAGATCATGAGTCAGGTCGAGTTCATGCATTTTAACCTCATGCATGATTTTTCAACCATTGGATCTCCGAATATTATATTCTGCAGAAATGTCATGATTTATTTTAATAAAGAGACCCAGCAGGAGCTGGTGGACAAGTTTTATAACACTCTGGCGCCTGGCGGGTATCTTTTTATTGGTCATTCCGAGAGCATATCAAGTTTGAAGCATCGGTTTGTTCAGATAGAGGCGACAACGTATCGGAAGGAATGATCGGGAAAGCGTAGGACTCTTAAGATATGGCGAAGATTATTGTTGGTATTTCCGACATGAAAGTCAGTAACAACCCGCAGGATGTTCTTGTAACATACTCTCTGGGGTCGTGTATCGGTCTGGCGATCTGGGACCAGCAGCTGAAAGTGGGCGGTCTGCTGCATTACATGCTGCCGGACTCTAAACTTGATAAGGCCAGGGCTGAGGCAAGGCCGTTCATGTTTGCCGATGTCGGTGTGCCCAGGCTCTTCAAGGAGGCGTACGCCCTTGGCGCCCGTAAGGAAAATCTGATTGTAAAGGTTGTCGGCGGGGCGCAGATCATGGATTCGGCGGGGCTTTTTAATATTGGTCAGCGAAACTATCAGATCCTGATCAGGATGTTTCAAAAAAATAAAATTACGATTGTCAGTCAGGATGTTGGGGGGACGGTGAACCGAACAGTCAGCCTTCATGTTGCTACTGGCAGTACTCGATTGAAGGTTTCGGGTCGAGAGGAGTGTGATTTATGAGTCGTCTGGAAGAGATATTACAGCTGGCAAAACATGTCCCTCCCTTTCCGAAGGTGGCGCAGCGGGTCCTGGCGATGATAGAAGTGAAGGGAGTAAAGGCGAAAGAACTTGCAGAGGTCATCCAGTACGATGCCGCTATTACCGCCAATGTCTTGAAGAGCTGCAACGCCGCCTACTTCGGTCTGCCCCGCAAGGTTTCTTCTCTTGATGAGGCCTTGGTCGTAATCGGTCATGATGTCCTGAAAGATATTATAATCACGAGCACCAGCGCACGTTTTTATAAAGGAAAGGTTGGTGAGGGATACTGTCTTGAGCAGGGCGAGTTGTGGAAGCATTCGGTTGCGAGCGGAATTATGGCAAAAAGAATGGTTCCGTTTTTTAAAGGAGTTGATGGTGGAACTGCATTCACGACTGCGCTTCTGCATGATATCGGCAAGCGCTTTTTAAGCGCCTTTGTGGCGGATGAATTTGAGGCGATTATGCGGAAGGTAGGGGAAGAGAACTGCTCCTTTGTTGCGGCGGAGAAGGAAATACTTGGTGCGACTCATGCCGATCTCGGGGCCATGATTCTTGAGAAATGGGAATTTCCTGCAGAGATGATTGAGGCTGTAAAACTGCATCATGATCCTGAGGCTATGAACGCCTCTCCGCTTACAGCCCTTATTGCTTTGAGTAATGCTCTTGTCATAACAATGGGGGTAGGAGTTGGCGCTGACGGCCTGGCCTCTGAGATACAGGGCGCCGCACTCAAGCGTTTCGGGATTTCGGATACGGACCTGCAGTTATGCATGGCTGATCTGCTTGTTGAAATGGAGAAGGCCGAGGAGTTGTTTAACCTGTAGTAACAGTTACAGCATGAAGTTTATGTTAATTCTGTAGTTACAAATTGTGTTGTGATTTTATGTTGAAACCGAGTTGAGCAAGGGGTTTTTATGAATAAAATCAGGGTGCTTGTTGTTGATGATTCTGCTGTAGTGCGAAAGGTCTTCACCGAGGAGTTATCCAAAGAGGAAGACATCGAGGTAATCGCAACGGCGCCGGATCCGTATGTGGCAAGAGAAAAGATTGTCGCTTTGAAGCCTGATGTCATTACCCTGGATATAGAAATGCCGCGG
>DAOVSZ010000050.1 GCA_030627725.1 Desulfobulbaceae bacterium | reverse complement strand
ATTCCTCAAAGGCCGAAAGGTCCAGAATGGCTGCAGAGATCAGGTCTTCCGCCGTCTGTCTGGCATACGTAAATCCGCCATAGTGCTCGATCATGTCCCGGACGGAATCGATGTGCTCTGCACGGTTCTTAGGGGTAGATGCAAGAAGGTCCAAGAGATACCTCTTGTCGTCGTCACCGGCGTTTGAGATTGCCTGGATAAGAGGCAGGGTCATTTTCCTTTCCACAAAGTCGTTGCCGACCGCCTTGCCTGTTTTTTGCGGGTCGCCGAGATAATCGAGAAGATCGTCAACAACCTGAAAGGCAACTCCTAAGTTTGCGCCATAGGATTCGAGGGCCTGGCACTGGTCTTCGGTCCCTTCTGCTGCAATTGCCCCCACCTTACAGGCGGCAGCGATCAGGGCGGCAGTCTTGCCATTCAACACGTCAAAATAATCTTTTTCAGAAAGGTTGTGATGGTCCGCGTTCTGCATCTGCAGAAATTCCGCCTCGATCATCGCCGCGGTTGCATGGCCGATTGTCTGCAGACAGCGGGTGTTGCCGGCCGTGCCTGCCAGGACCATGGCCCGGGTATGGAGATAGTCGCCGGCCAGGATGACCGGAGTCGTCCCCCAGAGTGCATTTGCCGATGGTTTCCCTCTTCTGGTGTCGGCCCGGTCAATGACATCGTCGTGAAGAAGGCTTGCTCCATGAAGATATTCAAAGATGATTGCAAGCAGAAAGAGCTGAGTGACCTTTTGTCCGGAGTCATTCGCTGCGGAAAAGGCATCAGGGCTGCAGAGCCGGGCCGCAAGGACGGTCAGCATCGGCCGGATTCGTTTGCCGCCGTTAAATATGCCATGCTGAATAACCTCGGAGAGGAGAGAGTTGTCAATAGATGACAGTTCGCTCCGCATGGTTGCATCGATTGTTTCTCTATCCGGTTTGAGGAGGTCGAGCAGTTTGTCTTTGTCCATTCTTTTGGGTCCTGATCAGTCCTTATTGAAAGTTGTTTGGGTATCGTCTTTAAGATTGTCAAGAAAGCTCCGTACATCTTGCATGCTGCGTACTACAGGGCTTGGAGGAAGACTCTTCATGAAGAGGCGGCCGTATGATTTGGTGAACAGCCTGACATCCATGATCGCAAGCAGCCCCTGGTCCGAAGCGGTCCGTATCAGCCTGCCGATACCCTGCCGGAGGGTCAGAATGGCCCGCGGGACCTGAAAGTCGAAGAACGGGTTGCCGCCTTCTTCTCTGATCCTGTTGACCCGTGCCATGATAACCGGGTCGGTGGGAACTTCAAACGGAAGTTTGTCAATAATGACAGCACTCAAAGATTCACCCGGCACATCAACTCCCTCCCAGAAGCTCGCAACGGCTAAGAGGACCGAGTGGGTGTCTTTTTGAAATCGTTCCAGAAGCACGGATTTGGGGGCGTCTCCCTGCATGAGAAGAGGGTAGTCGAGTTTATCTTTTAAGGCGGCATGGCAGTTGCGCATGGAGTTTAAGCTGGTAAAAAGCAACAGCGCTCTGCCGTTTGAAGCGCCTATGATGTCAAATATCTGCTGATGCGATTCCCGTGGATAGTCGGGATGGTTCGGCAGCGGAAAACGGTTGTCCGGGACATAAAGCAGGGTCCTGCCGGCATAGTCAAAGGGGGCCTGGATGGGCAGGGTCGCGGTTTCCGCGCCCAGACCGAGACGGTCGAGAAAATAGCGGAAGTCACTTCCGGTCGTAAGGGTTGCCGAAGCAAATATCGCACTGTGTACGTCCTGGTAAAAATGCTGCAGTTCTCCTGCTACCTCTATGGGTGAGGCGGTAAGAGAGATGGTTTTCTCACGCCGCTCAACCCAGTACACAAAAGAGCTGTTTTGTTCGCGGGTCGTCAGCAAGAGGCTGTCTTCAAGATCAGTGCTGCGTCTTAAAAGGGGCCCCCAGGCCTCGCGGGTCTTTGAAATTAACTCCAACTCGGTTGAAAGGCCCTGCAAGGCGCCGAGAAGCCGGTCGAGCTCTGTTTCCCATGGAGAGATTTCCTTGATGACCTCTGCAAGCTGATAGCGGCCGCGTTCTTTTGGAAACAGTTGGGCAAAAAGGTCAATCTCCTTGGCAAGGGCCCGTGCCGGCTGAACAATCTTGTTCCGGTCTTTTTTGGACAGATCGGCTGCTGCTGTTTTTTCAACATCCTTGACAAGATCAAGGACCTGATAATGGCTGAAGCTGATGCCGAAATACCTGGTTGCGATATTTTCAATGTGGTGTGCTTCGTCAAAGATGACCGATTCGTATCGGGGCAGCACTTCTGCATGGCCGTGCCGTCTGATTGCCAGGTCTGAAAAAAAGAGAGGGTGGTTGACGATTAAAAGCTGGGCCCGGGCGGCCTTTTTGCGCAATCTGGTGATAAAGCAGGAATGGTTTTGCGGGCAGTGCATCCCGAGGCATTGCGTTGTTGAAGAACTGATTTCGCGCCAGAGCGGAGAGTTGTCCGGCAGCCACGTGAGTTCAGCCCTGTCGCCGGTGTCTGTTGTGTCAAGCCATGCACTGATCCTGTTTATTTCATCGCTGTCACCGAAGATCGGCAGCTGCGGGGCTGTCATCAGCTGGTTCCAGCGATAGAGACAGAGGTAGTTCTGCCGTCCTTTGACGCAGAGGGCCACGAGACGTGGGGCAATATATCTTTGAATGAAAGGGATCTCTTTGTGAAGGATCTGGTCCTGGAGGTTCAGGGTGCCGGTGGAGATAACGACTTTTTGGCCGCTCTGGATAGCCGGCGCCAGGTATGCCAGTGTTTTGCCGATGCCGGTCCCGGCCTCAACGGCAAGTCTGCTGCCGTCAATAAGGGCCTGGGAGACTGCCTCTGCCATCTGCAGCTGACCCTGGCGGGGCTCAAACTCGGGCATGAAGCGGGCCAGGGCTCCTTCATGGCCGAAGATGTCCTTCATGGGCTGGTCGATTATATGTTCCGAGGCAGAGAGGGTCATTTTTAAAAGAGATTTGAATTTATTATTTTTTGAATCATCTAGTATAAAAGTGTGATATCGGCTTGACAATGAAAAATAATATTTGATAGCGTAATTATATGCCCATCATCAATGAGTCCGGTAATTCGGTTTTTCTCGAGAAAGACATGAGGTGAGACAATGAAAGAGATAAAGAAAATACTGGTTCCTGTA
Source organism: Desulfobulbaceae bacterium (assembly GCA_030627725.1). Taxonomy (GTDB): domain Bacteria; phylum Desulfobacterota; class Desulfobulbia; order Desulfobulbales; family DAOVSZ01; genus DAOVSZ01. The sequence goes on along the minus strand of DAOVSZ010000050.1, from coordinate 8,568 downwards.
GATTTTTCAGAAAATTCACAGAAAATCCTTGAGTCTTCAGTCTATTTTGCCGGCAAATGCAACGCCTCCCTTTCAGTTGTTTTTGTGGTGCAGAGTTTTGAGGATTACTCCGGTTTCTTTGTTCCCCACATGCCCATTGCCCAGTTTGAAGAGGAGATGCTGCAGAGCGCTGAGAAGAAGATGGAGAGCTTCCTTGAGGAGAATCTTGGCACTGTGCCGCATATGTCAAAGGTCCTTGCCGGCGATGTTGCCGAAGAGATCGGATTGTATGTCGAGAACGAAGGGATCGATCTGATTATCATGGGAACGCATGGCTATAAGGGGTTTGAGAAGGTCCTGTTCGGCAGTGTGGCGGAAAAGGTTGTCCGGACCGCCCCCTGTCCGGTGATGACGATAAATCCTTATAAGACTTGATTGTAACTGCAGGGGTCAGGGGTCAGGGGTCAGAACAACAGATCAATGTTTCTGTTGACCGCTGGTCGCTGATAGCCCTTATTATTCCAGGACAGCCATGATACCATGCTGCGGGGCATCGGCGTCCGGTGACTCTTTTTCTTTTTCGCCACAGAGTGTTAAGAATAGTTTGCGCAGTCCGATATCTTTGAAACTGTAAAAGACGAGAGCGCCCTGGCTTTTTTCTGTCGTATTCCATCCCTCTTCTGAAGTTGTCCTGTCCCATTCCGCTGCGGCCTCTGCAAACCCTGAAGCATCGATTGCATCGTTGTGCATGTCCTGAAGAAGCTGCGACAGTTTTTCACGGCAGTTTCGGGTGGCCTCAAAAAGGCGTGACCGTTCGTCGTAATAGATATCGGTCTCCGGGTCTCCCAGGTTCGGGATTTTTATGCGAAAGAACTCGGCAGGAGGCGTCTTGCAGAGTTTTTCATACGTTTCCGTAAGCAGGGATGATGCTGTTTCCTGTGAGGTGACAACGATCTGGTGAGTACGGGTCCGGTCGTTGATAAAGAGGTGCGCCCACGCCCTCACAATCTGTTTTGTCGCTGCTGTAAACCGTGTGGTTTCCGGAAGGCTGAAACAAGGAATGCTGATCTCGCCGGCAGTGGTTTCTTCCTCAGAACTCTCGCCTTTGAGGGTATGCAGCAGTTTCGCCTTCCGGGTTTCAATTGCCGCCAGCCCTGCCGCAACTTCCCTTTCCTCCTGCGCCTGGATTTCAGCAAGTTTTACGAGCAGCCTTGCCTGCCACTCTTTTTCCAGCTGGGAGTTCTTGTCGTCTCCGGATGCTGTGGGCGGAGCCGCACCGGTGATACTCGAAATGACCGACCAGACAGAGACGTCGTCCTTGTCCTTTATCATATTGAGGGAGAGCGAGGAGAGATAATTCTTGTAATATTCATCCTCGTGGCCCTTGATGTCATTGATCAGCTGGTTAAACCGGGTCAGCTCCGGTCCAAGGGGGAAAGGGGCGTACGCAGTGCACAGATCTTTGTACGCGTAAACCTCGGTTGCGTCAGCATCAGGCTCGACCGGCAGATAGGAGAAGATCCTGTCAAAAAAACAAAGGAGTCGGCCGACGGTCTTGTTGTCCGGCGTTGCTTCCGGGAAGTTCAGTGCTGTAATGGTATGCATGGCGTTTTTCATATAATTTTGGTGTTATTTGGTGGGTCAACTGGTAAAGTTGTTACGGGTTACGGGTTAACTGGAATGAAAACAGTCAAAGAAAAAATTACCCTTGTGGTTCTCATTGTCATTTACCTTCTGTGCAGCATCAGGTATTTTCCCGGCAGGCCGGTCGATACCCTGATCGAGACGCTTAAGCATATCCTGTCTGTAGCGCCGTACAATATCGGTTTCACTCTTCTTGCGGTGGCGGTGTATCGGAAGCTGTTGGGTGAGCGTCTTCCATGGGACAGGGCGGCCCGTATTTTTTTGACCGCAGGCATTGTCCTTGAATTTTTCTTCGGTCTTTATCATTATCTTGGTACTGGATCCTGACTCCTGACCCCTGAATTCTAGTCTCAATAGCCTTCAGCCTACTCACCTATTTACCTTATAAGCGATCCTTTCTCATGATACCCTGAGCCTACAGTCGTGTTGGGCATGACCATGGATTTCGGGCCGAGCAGGGCGCCTGGATTGGTGACTGAGTTGCAGCCTGTCTGTGTCTGGTCTCCCAGAATCGCCCCAAGCTTTCTGAGGCCGGTTGATATTGTTCCATGTTCTGTCCGTACCTGGACCTCGCCGCCGAGAAAACGTAAGTTGGCAAGCTTTGTGCCTGCCCCGAGATTGACCTCGTTGCCAAGGATGCTGTCGCCGAGATAGGCAAAGTGACCTGCCTTTGCATCATCTAAGAAGATTGTATGCTTGACCTCGGTCACATGTCCAATCACACATCCGGCGCCGGCAAGGCAATAGCCTCTCAGATAGGCCCCCTGTCGGATCTCTGTCCGGTCGCCGATGATCGCCGGTGATTTGATGAAGGCGCCTGATTCGACAAGGACCCCTTTTCCCAGAAGAATTCTGTCGCCGGCAAGAACAGCGCCTGCCATAAGCACACTTGCCCCTTCCAGGATTTTGTCTTTGTGAATCACTTTCAGTTTTCCCTTTGTCGCATCATCGAATTGAATAGAGAGATCGTCGCCTGGAAGAAGTTTTCCATCATAATACACCAGGGTGTCTGCAAGAGGACTGCCCGGCTTGATGGCAGAGGAAAGATCCGGATAGGTCAGGCTGTTCATATACTCCTTAAGGTTCTGGAGTCCGGACCAGACCTCGCTGTTTTTTTCAAAGAGTTCCTTGTGGGCAAAATTTGTAAGGCTGAAAAAAGATGCTGCGGTCAACATGATTATCTTCCTTTACCGTGGGTCTGTTTGGGGGCGAAAAACAGACAGGAAATCAGTATATTTTAAAGGGCCGTTCAACTATGGAGAATATTTAAATTTTGTTCAAGAAAAATTTTATCTTTGTTGTACTTTTATTGTAACTATCAGGTGGAGCAGCAAACGTGGCCTAAACTCCATCCCGTAACTGTTCAGCAGTGCTTCAGATGTGCACAAGCAGGCTGCCGAGCTATAGTTGGCTATGCGAGAAGGCCTGATCGTGTGCAGATGGAGTGCTGCTGAATAGTTACTTTTTATGGGAGTTTTAAGCGATGTATATTCCTTGACTCTTGACTTCACTCTGTCCATTGCTTAAGATTTGTTCGTGAGACTTGCGTTTCGTTTATTGAAACGCTTAGTCGAACAATCCCGCTGGAAGCGGAGGGTATAAATACCCGTGATTATCGGTTTTACATCTATCTCTATACACGTCTTATAGTGGCGTGGTCTGTTCGTTAGTATACATACAATAAACCGGAGGTTTCTTTGTGCAAGAAAATGATTCTGTGACGACTGGAATGTCTGATTTTTCCGAACTTGAGGTGCAGGATATTCCTGAAGTGCTGCCGATGATGGCGGTGCGGGATGTCGTTGTTTTTAACTATATGATCATTCCCCTGTTTGTCGGTCGGCCTGCTTCCGTGGGCGCGGTTCAGGATGCCTTGTCCAAGGACAAGCTTTTGTTCCTCGTCACCCAGAAGGACGCGGCACATGACGAGCCCACGCCTGATGATATTTACAAGATCGGCATGGTAAGTGTGATCATGCGCACCTTAAAGCTGCCTGATGGACGGCTCAAGGTCCTTGTCCAGGCCCTGCATAAGGCGAAGATCAAAGAGATCGTCCAGTCTGATCCATTTTTTCTGGCACACGTGGATGTTCTGGAAGAAGAGGAGATTGAGGAGATTTCCGTCGAGCTTGAGGCGCTGATGCGCAATGTCCGTGAGCAGACGGAGAAGATCCTGTCCTTGAAGGGGATCATGTCTTCAGACCTGATGGTCATTCTCAATAATATCGAGGATCCCGGGCGACTTGCCGATCTGGTTGTCTCCAACCTGAGACTGAAGACCAATGAGTCGCAGCTTGTGCTGGAAACAGTGGACTCGGTTGAACGGTTAAAGCGGGTTTCCGAGTTTCTGAACAAGGAACTGGAGGTTTCCACGGTCCAGGCCAAGATTGAGTCCGAGGCCAAGGAGGAGATGGGCCGGACCCAGCGCGAGTATTATCTGCGCGAGCAGTTGCAGGCCTTGAAAAAGGAACTTGGTGATATTGATGAGAGGTCGCAGGAGATTGATGAGTTACGTACCAGGTTCAAGAAAACACGGATGCCGACCGAGGTGAAGAAAGAGGGGCTGAAGCAGCTGAAAAGACTTGATATGATGCACCCGGACGCCTCTGAGGCAACCATTGTCCGGACCTATCTCGACTGGATACTGGACGTGCCCTGGAAAAAGAGCAGCAAGGACAGCCTGGACCTGAAGGTGGCGAAAGAGGTGCTGGATGAAGATCATTACGGCCTTAATAAAGTCAAGGAAAGGATCCTTGAGTACCTTGCGGTCCGCAAATTGAACAAGACCTCAAAAGGGCCGATTCTCTGTTTTGTCGGGCCTCCAGGGGTCGGGAAGACATCGCTTGGTCAGTCCATAGCACGGGCCATGAAACGGAAATTCCATCGCATTTCTCTCGGCGGGATGCGTGATGAGGCGGAGATCCGCGGTCACAGACGGACCTATATCGGCGCCATGCCGGGAAGGATTATCCAGGGGCTGAAGACGGTGGGGACCAATAACCCCGTGTTCATGATGGATGAGATTGACAAGGTCGGCGCGGACTACCGCGGGGACCCGTCATCCGCGCTGCTGGAGGTGCTGGATCCGGAACAGAATTTTGAATTTTCCGATCATTATCTGAACCTTCCCTGTGATCTTTCAAGGGTCATGTTTATCACCACCGCCAACATGTCCGACACTATCCCGGCGCCTCTCCTGGACCGCATGGAGACCATCAGGCTGTCCGGGTACACCCTGGAGGAGAAGCTTGTTATTGCAAAGCGTTATCTGCTGCCGCGTCAGATCAAGGAGAACGGTATACATGTCAAACATCTGAAGCTGGATGACAAGACCATTGAACGTATCATCTCGCACTATACCAGGGAGGCGGGGTTACGGAACCTTGAAAGAGAGATCGGCTCTATCTGCCGGAAGGTGGCGCGTCGTATTGCCGAGGGCGCCAAAGGTCCGTATACGATTTCCAAGCGGACCCTTTCCAGCTATCTGGGACCCCCGAAGTTTCTCCCGGAATCGGAGACCGACACGATCGATCAGCCAGGGCTTGCCACGGGATTGGCATGGACCGAGGTCGGCGGCGAGATCCTTTACGTGGAGATCTCCATCCTCAAAGGGAAGGGAAGTCTGACTCTGACCGGCCAGCTTGGCGATGTCATGAAGGAGTCTGCCAAGGCGGCATTGAGCTTCTGTCGTTCGAGGATCGAGGACCTCAAGCTCTCTGAGACCTATTTTGAAGAGGTGGATATTCATATCCATGTCCCGGCTGGCGCGATCCCGAAAGACGGACCTTCCGCCGGTGTTACTATTGCCACAGCTCTCTATTCCGCTCTTGCAAAGAAAAAAGTCCGGCAGGATATTGCCATGACCGGGGAAATTACCCTGCGAGGAAGGGTGTTGCCTATCGGCGGCTTGAAGGAAAAGGCCCTGGCTGCCTTGCGTGCAAATATCAAGACGGTGATCATACCCGAGGATAACAAGAAAGACCTTGTTGATATTCCAAAGGACCTGCGGGAGAAGATCAAATTCATTGCCGTGAAGAATATGAACCAGATATTGAGGCTTGCTTTCTAATTCCGGCCAGACCGGAATTAGGATGGATTGATACATGCCGGATCTTGAAAGAAGCTGGAAATTTCTGGTACGGATTTTTGCCGGCCTGGCCGTGGCAGGTATTGTTTCGTTTCTGCTTTTTGTCTGGGTGTACGCGTTTACCCCCGGGCCTCTATTGTCTGAGCAGGAAGTCCGGGTCTTTATCCCTGCCAATACCGGATTTGATGCAGTCCAGGAAATCCTGACTGATCATGGTCTTATTGAGGATGACATCCGTTTTCATGTCCTGGCGCGGCTGATGGGGGTCGCTCATCGTCTGAAGGCTGGGGAGTATGTTTTTAAGGCGCCCCAGGTTCCGTATGAGGTTTTGACCGCCCTGGAAAAGGGTTCTGTTGTGTATCGCTCCCTGACTATTCCCGAGGGGGCAAACGTATTTCAGATCAGTGACATCTTTTCAAAGGAGGGACTGGTTGCCCGGGATGAATTTCTTGCTCTGGTGAGGGACAAGGATTTTATTGAGGAACTTGGTCTTGGTGTCGATAGTCTGGAGGGGTATCTCTTTCCGGATACATACCGGTTTACCAGAGGACAGGATGGGCGTGTACTTGTCAGGACCCTGGTACAGCGATTACTGCAGGTGTATGAGCAGGCGGCCTCTCCGGCCTGCGAGAAATCTCAGGGAAAATCCCCGTTGACCCGGCATGAAGTTCTGACAATGGCCTCTATTGTTGAGAAGGAAACCGGGCAGGCAGAGGAGAGGCAGCTCATCGCGGCTGTTTTTCTGAACCGGCTGCACAAGGGGATACGCCTGCAGGCCGACCCTACCGTGATCTACGGGTTAGAACGGTTTGACGGCAACCTGACCAGGGCGGACCTGAAAGCGCCGACTCCATACAATACGTATGTTGTAAAGGGGTTGCCGCCCGGGCCCATCGCCAACCCCGGCAGGGCCTCTATTGAGGCGGTCTTGAATCCGGCAGAGGTGGATTATCTCTATTTTGTGTCCAGAAATAACGGTACGCACCAGTTTTCAAAGACGCTTGCAGAGCATAATCGGGCTGTGAGAAGGTATCAGAAGAGGTGAGCCAGGTTTAAGGGGTTGAGGCTGAAGGCTGAAGGAATAGGCAATTCCATAAAAAAATAAGAGAGGATTCTTGTGATGGAACGTTTGTCGGAGTGTAAAAGCAGCGTTACACGGGATGGCAGGAGGGGAGAGAGGGGATTTTCCCTTATTGAGTTATTGATTGTTATGGTTATTCTCGGTCTGCTGGCTTCGCTTGTCGGCCCGAAGATGTTCGGCAAGCTGGGGAAGGCAAAGACCCAGACGGCCAAGACCCAGATCGAGATGCTGATGACGGCATTTGATGCCTACAGGCTTGATGTCGGCGATTACCCTGCATCGGATGAAGGGCTCGATGCCCTGATAACGAATCCCGGTTTTGAGAAGTGGAGCGGCCCGTATCTTCCCAAAAAGGTCCCGAACGACCCATGGGGGAATCCCTATAATTACGAGAATCCCGGCCAGCATGGGGAGATAGATCTCTATTCGTATGGAAAGGACAACAGCCCCGGGGGTGACGGTGAGGATAGTGATGTCCTCAGTTGGGAGTAGTTAGGACAGGGGTCAGGGCTTAGGGGCCGGGGATCAGGGATCAGGTGTCGGGGAGGGAGGGTGGCAATAAAAGGTTATCGAGATCTGGAAGTGTGGCAGAAGGCGATGGATTTGGTTGTGGTGTGCTATGAGATGACGAAGAAGTTTCCGAAAAACGAGTTGTATGGGCTTGCCAGTCAACTCCAGCGTGCGGCAGTCTCTGTTCCGGCAAATATCGCCGAGGGACGCCAGCGTCAACATAGTAAGGAGTTCATTCAGCACTTGTCTATTGCGAATGGTTCTCTTGCAGAGATGGAAACACATATTCTGATTGCCGGCCGATTGAACTATATCGAAGACGATCAAGTAGACCAAATCCTACAGAAATCCGCAGAAGTTGGCAGAATGCTCAACGGGCTTCGGAGATCTATTGAGAAGAAGCTCAATCCCTAGCCCCTGGCCCCCGATCCCCAGCCCCTGTTTTCTAGCTTTCTATTTCGTTGATGACAGAAATAAGACCAGGCTCCCACCTGCAAGGTTTGATTTGAAGCTTTTCTTCAATTTTGCCGCAGTCCATAACGGAATTCTGTGGGCGTTCGGCAGGGGTGGGATATTCCTTGGTCGGGATCGGAACGATTCCGGGTGGGATGAAGTTTTTTTCTGTTTCTGCTATCTGGAAGATCCTTTCTGCAAAGCCATGCCATGAGATCGGGGGAGCGCCGCAGTAATGGTACGTCCCCCAAGGGATTTCTCCTTTCTTTTTGAATTGTGCGGCAGTCTTGAGCAGGACATCAGCGATATCCGCTGCCGGTGTCGGGCATCCCTTCTGATCGTTTACGACCCTGATTTCTTCTTTTTGCTTACCGATCCGCAGCATGGTTTTGACAAAATTACTGCCATGGGCGCTGAAGACCCAACTGGTCCGCAGGATGATATGGCGGTCTAACCGTAGTCGCACAGCCTCTTCTCCCGCACATTTGCTTCTGCCGTAAATGCCGATCGGGCAGGTGGGATCATCTTCCGTGTACGGGTCCTGTTTGTTTCCGTCAAAGACATAGTCTGTTGAGATATGAAAGAGTGGGATGCTCGCGTCGCTGCAAGCTTTCGCGAGAAAGGAAGGGGCGTCGCGGTTAACGCTGTAAGCGGCATCCAGCTCCTGTTCCGCACGATCAACCGCAGTGTAGGCCGCGCTGTTGATCGCCAGGTCCGGTGTATGTGTCTGCAAGGCATTCTGTATGCCGGAGGTGTCTGTGATATCGAGTTCTTTCCGGGTGAGCCCGATTATTTTGGGCGCATTCTGTGCGTT
>DAOVSZ010000209.1 GCA_030627725.1 Desulfobulbaceae bacterium | reverse complement strand
TTTTGAAAGTTTTTTCTTAAATTACCTGAAAGTAAAGATAAAGGCCAATTAAAAATCCTCAAAGGCAGAAGGCAGAAGGCACAAAGGCACAGCGTAAAAACAAAAAAACTGGCCGTATCATAATTAAAAATAGTTATTAAGGTCTGAAGATCGCGTGAGGTTGTAGTCTTTTGTTAAAGCCTTTGTGCCTTCTGCCTCTGTGCCTTCTGCCTTTTTGCTGTTTGACTTCTGACGCCTGTAGAGTATAATCTCGCCGCATTGGTTTCAATCAAAATGATAAGGAGCTTTTTTCATGAGCAAGTCCTTGAAGTGGAAGATATTTTCACTGCTTTTTCTGGTAATTTTTTCGGGCATTGCCCTCTATCCGTCTTTTAAGACAAATGTTCCGGACTGGTGGAAAAAATATCTTGCGCCTGCAGGCCTTCAGCTTGGTCTTGATCTTCAGGGCGGGATGCATCTTGTTCTGAAGGTGGATCTTGACAAGGCGATTGAAAACGCCCTTGACTTTTCCGCCGGAGACCTGAAGGAGGCGTTATCCGACAAGTCTATTTCCGTGGTCCGGACCAAATCGGGCGATCCCCATAAGGTTGTATTTACTCTTCCCAACACCGGCGCGGTTGAAACGGTCCGGGAGATCATTGAAGGTGATTTTCCTGATCTGGATAAGGAAATTCAGGCGGATGCCGGGACGTTTCCGCGCATTACACTCTCATTGAACAGTGAACGGGTCGAGTTGATCAACAAAAATGCGGTCAACCAGGCGCTTGAGATTATCCGGAACCGGATAGATCAGTTCGGTGTTGCAGAGCCGGTTATCATCCGGCAGGGCAAAGATGAGATCGTGGTCCAGCTGCCGGGCGTCGATGACCCTGCCCGGGCCCTGAATCTGATCGGCCAGACCGCTCAGCTTGAATTCAAATTGCTTGCCGAAACTGGTGTGGCCGATATCCCGGGCCTTATCAGAAAGGCGGAGGAGTCCGGGCAATGGTCCCATGGCGATGGGATCAAGAAATTGAACCGGGCGATCGGCAACCATCTGCCGCCGAATACGTCTGTCTATTTTGAGGTGGATGTCGATACGAAGACCGGCCGGGAAGTGAAAATCCCTCTCTTGATCAACGACCAGGTGATCATGACCGGCGACATGATCAAGGACGCGCAGGTGCGGGTGGGCGGTTCGTTTAATGAACCCTACGTCGGGATGGACTTTACCGGACGCGGGTCGAAGATCTTTGCTCAGGTCACCACGGACAACGTCAATAAACGGTTTGCCATTATCCTGGATGAGGTTGTCAAGTCAGCGCCGGTTATCCGAGAGAAGATCCTGGGCGGAAAGGCGCAGATCTCCGGTAGTTTCACCTTTGAGAGCGCGACCGATCTGGCCATTATCCTTCGTGTCGGCGCCCTGCCTGCCCCTGTTGACATCGTCCAGAACATGACCGTCGGCGCATCGTTAGGCCACGACTCGATCAACAAGGGGTTGATGTCCGGCCTTTTGGGGACCTTTCTTGTCGTCCTTTTTATGATCGTCTACTACAGGTTGTCCGGCCTTATTGCCAATTTTGCCCTTGTCCTGAACGTCCTCTTTCTTTTTACCGCCCTTGCCATGATGCAGGCGACCCTTACCCTGCCCGGTATTGCCGGTATTATCCTCTCAATCGGGATGGCGGTGGATTCAAATGTTCTTATCTTTGAGCGGATGCGTGAGGAGTTTGCCGTCGGCAAATCAGTCAAGTCCGGTGTTGAGGGGGGGTATGAGAAGGCGTTCTGGACCATTGTCGACTCACAGGTCACCACCCTTATTACGGCGCTTGCGCTTTTCCTGTTCGGCACCGGTCCTGTCAAGGGGTTTGCCGTTACCCTCTCGTTAGGCGTTACCTTTAACCTCTTTACGACCCTTTTCGGAACACGGCTGGTGTATGACGCCCTGCACGCAAAACGGATGTTGAAGCCTCTTCATTTCTTCCAGTTTTTGAAGAAGCCGAATATTGACTACATGAAGATCAGGAATGTCACCTTTGGCATCTCCGCCGTTCTGGTGCTGATCGGTCTGTTCTCGTTTGTCCAGATCCTTCGCGGACAGGCGAATCTCGGGGTTGATTTCTCCGGCGGCACCCTTCTGCAGTACAGGGCATCTGATGCCTTTTCGCTTGAAGATGTCCGTAAGGCGCTTTCTGTTGATGAACTGGCCGGTGTTGAACTGCAGCAGGTGGTAAGCGAGCATCAGCTGATCGTCAAGTTGAAGAAATCACAGGATGTTGTCGGCAGTGTGAGCGAACGGGTCACCTCGATTCTGGCTGAGAATTTTGCCGATAAGAATTTTTCTCTCGAGAGTCAGTCCGAGATCGGCTCCTCAGTGAGCGAGGTCTTACGGAACAAGGCGATCCAGGCCATTGCAATTTCCCTCTGCGGGGTCATTATCTATCTTGCGATTCGCTTTGACATCCGGTTCGGGGTCGCGGCTGCCATCGCCACCTTCCATGATGTTGTTGTGGTGCTGGGGATATGCTGGTTGTTAAATATTGAGATTACACTGCTGATTGTGACCGCCCTCCTGTCCCTGGCCGGATATTCACTGAACGACTCGGTTGTCGTCTTTGACCGGATTCGGGAACATCTCAAGAAATCAGGTCAGACCGGGATGGATCTTATTGAGATCATCAACAGGAGCATCAACGAGGTCTTGAGCCGGACCATCGTCACCTCGCTGACCTCCGCAATGGTCCTTCTTTCTCTTTTTATTTTCGGCGGATCGGTCATTCACGATTTCTCCTTCGCCCTTCTTGCCGGTGTTCTTGTGGGAACATATTCATCAATCTTTATTGCCAGCCCGGTCCTGTATCTCTGGCGGCCGGAGGACAGAAAACGGAAGACAGAGGACAGAGGGGCGACGGTTTAAACCGTTTGAGCCCTGACCCCTGAACCCTGACCCCTGGCATCTGAACCCCGAACCCTGGAACCTGACAAACATGAATCTTAATTTACCCGATAATGTTCGCAAACTTGCGTCAGGCGAGGCTTTTCAGTTCAGCTGTAATCCTGCTGTATCATGCTTTACCGAATGCTGCAGAGAGCTTGATCTTGCTTTGTCTCCTTACGATGTTCTGCGTCTCCGAAAAGGTTTGGGCTTAAGCTCCGGCGAGTTCATGGACAAGTATGCGATTGTTGAGCAAGGAGAAGATGATTTCTTTCCCCATGTCTACCTCACCATGATCGATGACGGCCGGGCGAGCTGCCCTTTTGTCACACCTGAAGGATGCCGTATCTATAAAGACCGACCGGGCGCCTGCCGGATCTATCCTCTGGGAAGGGCTGCCTATCAGGATGATTCAGGGAAGCAGCAGGACCTTCATGTGGTTATTACGGAACCGCACTGCAATGGTTTTAATGGAAACCGTAAATTCACCGTCCCCGAATGGATAGAAGACCAGGATCTTGCGGCATATAACAGGTCCAACGATGAGATGATGCCTGTCCTGCAGCATGAAAGGTTCAAGAGCGGGGAGAAGTTGAACAAAGACCAGGCCGCTGTGTTTCTCCTGGCCCTCTACGATCTGGACCGGTTCCGGGAGACGATTCTAACTGAGGAATATAACTCACCAGTCCCAATGACGGCGGAAGAACAGGAAAAGATGAAGACCGACGACGAGTCTCTTCTGTGCTACGCGGTCCGCTGGCTGCAGCATGAGATTTTCAATAAAACAGTTCAAACAGTTCAAACGATTCAATCAATTCAATCACGGGCATAAAGCCCTCCGCTTCCAGCGGGATTGTTCGGCTATGCATTTCTGTTCCAGAAACGCAAGTCTCACGAAACGACTTGAACGGCTTGAACCCGGAAGTATTATCCCATGAACTCTCCAATCCCTTTTCAATCTTACATTAATCAGAATATTCCATCGGAATTCCCTCTGGGCAAGGATTTGACAACGCAGCTTCTCGATATTGCCTCGGGATATTATGACATCGAGGGCGGATGTCACGGTCTTGATCATTCCAGACGGGTCCATAAGACAGCGCTCTACATCGGTCATGTAATGCAGGCCGATCTTGCAATCGTAAGCGCGGCCGCAATTCTGCATGATATCGGCAGAAAATATGAAACAAAAGAAAAAGGCGGAATCTGCCATGCCGCAAAAGGGGCCGAACTTTCCCGACCGATCCTCTTACGACTCGATTTTTCATCCGATGATGTTGAAGCGATTGTTCACTGCATTGCCACCCATCGCTACCGAGGAGAGATGGCGCCTCAATCGCTTGAGGCCAGGGTCCTTTTTGATGCCGACAAACTCGATTCCATCGGCGCAACCGGTATTGGCAGGGCCTTTTTATTTGCCGGCCAGATCGGCGCCAGGCTGCACAATCATAACGGTGAGATCAAAGGGACCAGGTCGTACACTACCGAAGACACGGCATATCGGGAATTCAAGGTGAAGATGTGCAGAATTAAGGACCGGATGCTGACACCGGTTGGAAAAGACCTGGCCCTTGAACGCCACGGATTTATGGAGCTGTTTTTTGACCGTCTGCATCTGGAAGTTGGGGGGGAATGGATGTCAGGGGGCAGAGGCCAGGGGCTAGGGGTCAGGGACAGGGGATAAATGGCAGAGGGTGTTTATCAACATATCATACAATCTGTTTCCGAGCTGAGGAAATCAATTCTTTTGCTTGCGATCACGATCGTGTGCGGCACGGTCGGGTTTTATTTTCTTACCTCGGAGATATTTTTAGAGCTGCAGCAGCATCTTGACCAGAAACTCTCGTTCTTTTCCGTCACCGAGCCGTTTTTGTCACATTTGAAACTCGCCTTTTTTGTCACCCTTTTTTCCTTCATGCCGCTCATCATGTATTGTTTTTGGCGGGCCCTTGCAAAACCGTTCGGGCTTTCTACTCAATCACTGGTGTTTTTCGTTCTCTCCACCAGTTTTCTCTTCTACAGCGGCGCCTTGTTCTGTTATTTCATTACGCTTCCTTTTGGCGTTGATTTTCTCCTTGGCTTTGAATCGGAACAGTTAAAGCCGGTCATTGCGATCGGGAAATTTGTGACCTTTGTAACCGTGTTCATCCTGGCCTTCGGGGTTATTTTCGAGCTGCCGATTTTTATGGTATTTGGCGCGAAAACCGGTATGACTCCCCGCTCCTTTTTTGAAAAAAACCGCCGGTATGCCGTCCTGATCATGAGCATTGTTGCCGCTCTTCTGACACCTACCCCTGATATCGTCAATATGCTTCTGATGGGAGTGCCCCTCTATATGCTCTATGAAATGGGGATCCTCCTTTTGAAAGTCCTCAGAATTTAATTTAAGGCTTGACTTCCTTTTTTTGTTTCACTTACAATATGGGTACTCTGTGGTATATGGGTAATTGTACCAATGATGCCTAAGCACTTTTCACGTTGTCGGCATGTGTGCCGCGGGCGAGTGTGGCCTTCTGAAAGCACTGGCGCAAAGCAGTTTCTGTAGGTTTTTGATGGTGGAAGTCCATGACAATACGTAGTTTGTGTGTCCGTGGTTGGTT
>DAOVSZ010000113.1 GCA_030627725.1 Desulfobulbaceae bacterium | reverse complement strand
TCCATTATTATTTCATCCCATCAATGATTGCGCGAATGACTCTTTCCTGATTTTCGATACTATCGGTCAGCACGAACTGGACGGATGTGCGTGCAGGGTTCGGCCCCGGGAATGATGCCTTAAAGTAGGTATCCCCTTCAAGATAATCGGTAAAATAACGCAGGCCCAGTTCAAAAGCGATAAGACGGATCGCATCGAACATATATTCATAATCATTTTCGGTCAGAAAATCTCCTCCCATCTCCGAATATCCCGCAAGAACCGCCCTGCATATATCAGGGTCAAAAGAGACCGTCTCCCCCGGCGCCTTTTCCTCCCCGCCTGTATTACAGGCCGAACGAAGGCAATCGCCGATATCGTAGAGAACAAGCCCCGGCCCCACCGTATCAAGATCGATCATACCGACCGCTTTTCCTGTCTCGTCATCAACCATGATGTTGTTGACCTTCGGATCACCGTGAATCGGTCGGAGTGTGAGCGTACCGCTTGCCCTGGCATTTTCGAGCACATGCGCCCATTCTCGCCGATTCCGGACAAACTCCAGACAGTATTTCACTTCTGATGATTCCGGGTAACGATTCTGCGCCAGGACCGTATCGTAATGCCGCAGATAACGGGGAGTCACATGAAACCCCTCCAGAGTATCTGCAAGCTGTTCCACGGGAAGATCGGCCAGAAGGGCGTGAAAGAGGCCGAGAGCATACCCGGCCTCTCTTGCATGCACTTTGTCCCGGACAGTATCATAAGCGCTCGCCGCCCGAACAAAATTAAGCGCGCGCCAGAAGGACCCATCAGGCCCGCGCCAATGGTCCTTTCCATCATCCGCCTTCAGCACGCGCACCACCTCCCACCGCCGGCCCGGCTCAAGATGCATCTGATGCAGCGATTTCCGGACATGGTCGGCAACGATACGCATGTTCTCCATCACCAGTTCAGGGCTCTTAAATACTCGTGAGTTGATGCGCTGCAGGATGAAGTGATTTTCCTTGACGGAATCCAGGGTAACAAGAAAGGTGTCGTTGATGTTCCCGCTCCCGATCTCCCGGACACGAACGACCTTTTCCCCGAACGTGAACTGCTCTGCAACAGAAGAAATATGCATTTTGCGTTATAATCCTCTTATCTCATCCTCACTCATCCGCTCCAAACCAAGCTGGGCGAGATTCCGTCCGTTTTTCCTGAAATCCGTGGCATAAATAACATTGGCAAGGTCGATGATCGCTGCTATGGCCGGTGTTGCAACGCCGAATTTCCCTGCCAGCTCGGCAAAGGGGACCAGGCCGGTCGGCACATCCTCTATCACGTAGCGGAGTCCCAGTTTGTCCTTGACATCGCTGAACATCGGCGCCTTGATCCCCCGATAGGATTCGTTATTCTGCAACGCCTCATACAGATTTTTCCCTTTTGCCCCGTAGGTCTTTTCAAGCCAATCGACAGCAGTCGGCAGTTCCACTCCCACCGCCTTCGCCACTTCAAGCCTCTCCGCATCAAGCTCCTCAACCAGGGCGGCGATCGATGGGCTGAACCCGTCGATATAATAGTCAAAGGGGTGTCCTGATTCCATCCGGCCAAGATTCATAAGCGTCGGGGTAGGATGAAAGAGCATGCCGATATTATCAAGGGATGTGTGCCAGATCCCTCCCTTGGCAAGGACGAATTCAGGGAAAACGCTCTGGATGATCTTTTCAAACCTTGGAAGTTTTCCTTGAGGCAGGCCGGCGCACCGGACCACTCGTTTCTTTCCAAAGACGTTCACCACTGCCCCTTGCCGGCGGCAGGCATAGAGAATGGTCTGGGACTCAACCACCAGAGGATCAACCGGGCAGTTGCGTTCCTTCAGAATCTTTTTAAACTCAAGCACTCCGCCGGTGCGTCCCGGGTTGAGCATGACCATCTGGCCTTCTTGCAGATGCGGGGCCAGATCGTTGGCAACATATTTATGAACATGGGCGGCTGTCGTGCAGATGATAAGATCGGCCCCTTCAACCGCGCTTGCAAGGTCCATCGTCACCAGATCGATCTTCGCCTCACCGACACACTCGATATTTCCCTCAAGGGTGATGGTATTATCGTTTTCAATAATCGGCGTCAGTTGGCTCTCGATCACGTCATACAGGCTGACCTCACGACCCAGCATCTTCAGGTGCGCCGCTACCGTGGCCCCGGCATTTCCAGCCCCTATCACTGCGAATCTGTTCATTATCGACTCCTTGATCTGATGAATGTTTGATGAATCCTGTGACGATCAATTAACCAAAACTTAACCAAAACTAACAAAACTACTGACACACGTTGGATTGTTTTCTATAATATATAAGTTTATACTTTTCGCCCTCTCGACAACAAGTGAAAAATTGCTGCGGCTCCCCAAAAGCCTTGATTCCTATATCATGGGGAAACCACTTTACGATCACTCCGAATGTGAAAGAAAATATAAAATTTTCATCTGAACTGAGCATCTCATGGAAATCTATCTCTTTATACTCGTATTGCTGGTTGGTCTGGCGATTTTTGATCTCATTGTAGGTGTCAGCAATGATGCGGTCAATTTCCTCAACTCCTCGGTTGGATCGAAAGTTGCCCCGTATCATGTCATTATGATCATCGCCAGTTTCGGGATGCTTGCCGGCGTCACTTTTTCAAGCGGCATGATGGAAGTTGCACGAAAAGGCATCTTCCAGCCTCAGCTTTTTCTGATGCCGGAGCTGATCACCATCTTTCTGGCAGTCATGCTTGCAGATGTCCTTCTCCTCGACCTTTTCAACACATACGGCCTGCCGACATCCACCACCGTATCTATTGTCTTTGAACTTTTAGGCGCCGCCGTTGCCGTGTCG
The DNA here is from genome assembly GCA_030627725.1 of Desulfobulbaceae bacterium. Taxonomy (GTDB): domain Bacteria; phylum Desulfobacterota; class Desulfobulbia; order Desulfobulbales; family DAOVSZ01; genus DAOVSZ01. The sequence goes on along the minus strand of DAOVSZ010000113.1, from coordinate 5,127 downwards.
CTCATAAAGATCATCGGTGCAGGGCAGGGGTTCGAAGAACTCGTCAACTATATCAACACGGCCAAGGCCCTTGCCATTATCACCGGCATTCTCTTGTCCGTGGTCCTTGCATTCATCTGCGGCGCCATTGTCCAATTTTTTTCACGCCTTGTCTTTACATTTGATTATAGGACAAAGCTGAAAAAATACGGCGGCATCTTCGGCGGCATATCTTTTTCAATCATCACCTATTTTATTCTCATTAAAGGGGCAAAGGGAGCATCGTTTTTATCACCTGAGACCGTATTCTGGATAAAGCACAACTCCTGGACCATCCTTGCCGGCAATTGCGTGTTCTTCGGCCTGATCTTCCAGTTCCTGACGCTCTTTACCCGGATCAACATATTAAAACCGATTGTCCTGGCAGGGACCTTTTCCCTTGCCATGGCCTTTGCCGCAAACGACCTGGTGAATTTTATCGGCGTGCCCCTGGCCGGCATGGAGGCGTATAAGATAGCCGCAGCAAGTTCCGACCCGATGAATATCACCATGGACGCCTTGCAGCAGAAGATACACACAAATACCTTTCTCTTGCTGACCGCCGGGGTGATTATGCTGATCACGCTCTGGATCTCAAGAAAAGCACGCTCCGTCATCAAAACCCAGGTCAGTCTCAGCCGGCAGGAAGAGGGCAGTGAACGATTCGGCTCTTCCGTATTGTCCAGGAGTATCGTTGGAATGGTCGCGGCCTTTTTCAATCTTATCAGTGAGGTAACGCCCGTTTCCATAAAAAGAACGGTTGCCAAACGCCTTGACCCGTCCCAGCAGAAACCTGTGCAGACATATGACGGAAAGGAACCCGCCTTTGATCTCTTACGGGCCTCGGTCAACCTTATCGTTGCCAGCGCTGTTGTGTCGTATGCAACCTCTATGAAACTGCCGCTTTCAACAACCTATGTCACCTTCATGGTTGCCATGGGGACGTCTCTTGCCGACCAGGCATGGGGAAGAGAAAGCGCGGTTTACAGGGTGACAGGCGTGCTGACTGTTGTTGGAGGCTGGTTCTGTACAGCGATAATCGCCTTTACAGTCGCATTGCTTTTCGCCACTGCAATCTATTTTCTTAAACTATTTGGAATTGTTGGCCTGGTCCTCCTTGTCGGCCTCGTTATTTACAGAAGTTATCACTACCATGCAAAGAAAGAGGAAGAGGCGGACCGGATACGAAACCTGAATTTAAAAGAGGACATTAATGCGGATTTTGCGGTCGACACCTCTTTTGAACAGGTCGGTCTTTTCCTCAATGAAGTCAGCAGAACGTTAACGATGTGCTTTGACGCCTTATTCAAAGAAGACAGATCAAGACTGAGTCAAGCACGAGACCGGACAAAAAGAGTCCAGCAGATTGCCAATATCATCATAGCCAATATCTTTAAAACCCTCTACATCCTTGACAAGGAAGACGTTGAAACCACACAGAAATATTCCAAAACGATTGCAACCCTGCAGGAAATAGCGGAAAGCCATCGCGATATCGTTATGCGCTCATACACGCACGCGATCAACTACCACACCGGACTCAGTGAATCCCAGAAAAAAGAACTGCAGCAGATGCGGGTATCAGTCAGCCGGCTCTTAGAAAACACCGCCATCATGCTTCTTAAAAACAAAAAGGTTGATTACCTGTACATTACCAGTCAACGAAAGCGGTTGAGCGACTATCACCTTGCTTTTAACAAGAACCAGATCCACCGGATCCAAAACGGAGAATCAAAGCCAAGGCTCTCCATTCTCTACTATGGCTTGCTTGAAAACAGTGAGAAGATATCAAGTCAGACCCAGAACCTGCTCGATATCTTCAAGGACTATTTCGGCAGTGAAACAGACAGTTCCCCATCCCGCAAGTTGAAGCAGGATGCATAAGAAGCAAAGGAGTGTAAAATGAAAATACCGTTCTTCACCCCATTTGTCGCCCTCCCCTTTGACGGCTTTCAGGAGCATGCGGAAAAGGTAAAGGAATGCGCCTGGGCATTTCAGCAGGCCATTGAATGTTATTTCGCAGAGAAATGCGAAAACTTTGAGGAATACCTCTACGAAGTGGACCGGCTTGAGTCCGAGGCGGATGAGATAAAGATCAGCATCCGCAGAAGCGTGTCCAAACGCGCCAAGATGCGGGTGGACAAATTCCAGCTCTTCCTGTACATCCAAGAGCAGGACAAGGTCCTTGACTGTGTTGAAGACTGCCTCAACTGGATCTCGTATCGCCGGAACACCACCCTTTCGAAAGAACTGAAAAAAGGTTTCATCAATCTCGTTGATGCGGTCATGACGTCCATTGAGGAAGTAAGCCATATGGTGCAGGAGGCACGACTCTACTTTGAAAATTATTCCGAACGTCAACGAAAGATAGTAAAAGACATCATCCGTAACCTGCACGACATAGAGCATGAGGCGGACAAACTGGAAGACGCCCTGAAATCTGACATCTTTTCTAAAGAATCCGACCCGATCGTTGTCTATCATATGGTAGAACTTACCCAGCGTATCGGCGCCATTGCCAATCACGCTGAAAACACCGGCGACATGATGCGGGCCATAATTGAAAGAGATTAAGATTTTTGTCTTTTTTTTATTTTTTTTTAAAAAAAATTCCCCTCTCCTCTTCCAAAGGGCCAAAAACCGTATCTGGCTGAAATCACAAAAGAAACAAAAAAGCACCAGAAAAATCCCGGGAAATTCTCCCGGGAAATTTCGGGACAATTTCGGGAAATCCCGGGAAATTATCAAAAATCCCGGGAGGGCATAGGGGACCCCCTATTTTCTTTCCTGAAAAAAAAGGGTAGAGTGATTCTTAACAGCCCTGCCTTACCATTCCTGACAACAATATCCGTATTTTCCTCACAGGGCAAAAACAAGGTACATCATTTACACCCGAGGGGGAGAGACATGGAAGATCTACCGACCTGCTGGGAGATTAATCGTTGCGGCAGAGAAAAAGGAGGCCATTCCGTGTCTCTGGATGGTGAATGCATATCCTCAATAGAACAGATGGGGCACAGCTGCTGGGTCGTGGCCGGGACAATCAGTCCATATGGGCCAACCTGCATCCTGGTCCGGGACAACAATGGCATCTGTGCCTCCTGCAAGGTCTTTTCCATGTACCGTCTCGGTGATGAGACCAAGAGATCCGCCGTCAAAAAACAGTTCCCCAAAGAACATAAGAAGTACATGAAACTCCTGCTGGAGATGGAAAGAAAGAGCAGTCCCAACGAAAGACCTGCCTGGGTGGGTAAAGCGCAGTCGTAGGAGGCTGTCCGAGAATAGAAGCCTCCTAGGTGGTATCAGAACGTAATACCTTCACAAAAGCAGCCACCACCTCATGATCAAACTGGGTACCGGCATTTTTTTCGATTTCATGAATGGCATGCGCTTTTGACACCGCTTTGCTGTAAGGCCGATCGGTTGTCATCGCATCAAAGGTATCTGCTACGGCAATTATTCGGGAGATGAGCGGCAGATGCTCCTTTTTTAATCCATCCGGATATCCGTTGCCGTCAATGCGTTCGTGGTGATAAAGAACGGCAGGGATTATGCATTGCAAAAATTCTACATCCCCGACAATTTCAACTCCTTTAGAGACATGAGACTGTATCTCGGCCCTCTCCTCGTCTGTCAAGGCGCTGTCTTTGAGTAAGATCTCATCCGGGATCCCGATTTTCCCTACGTCATGCAAAATAGCGCCGATCCTGATTTCCGCCAACAGCTCATCGTCTAACCCCATCTCTTTGCCTATCTGCAGGGAATAATGCCCGACCCGGGCCGTATGCCCTTTGGTATATGGATCACGGGCATCAACAGCAGCCATCAGGGAACGAATAGTTCCTTCATACCCCTCCAGAAGCTTGTCTGTCATATCGTTGAAAGCACATGACAACGCTTCAAATTCGTCCTTTGAATGGATATCCGACTTCGCGGTATACTTCCCTGCCAATAATTGCTGACCCACACCATAGAGGTGACCAAGCGGAGATAATACAAGGATATTGAGGAGATAATAAAGGCCGGCAAGAACGCAGAATGTAATCAGAACACCGGACAGAATAAAATACAGTTGATTCTGCCTGATTATACGCACGGTATTTCCCATTGGAATGGTAACGCTTAAACCTCCGCGAACTTCTCCCTCTGTATATCTCTGGTCGGCATGACATTTAAGGCATGAAGTTTCAACCCGCAAGGGAATGATGAGTCGATAGACCGGCTTGCCGTTTTCTTCACCAACCAAGGAAATGCCCTGGCTGGCTTGTTCAAACCCCAATTCCTTGAATTGCAGCAGGGCTTCTTTCTCAAATGGCAGGGGAGCGTTGGAGGGATTTTTCAACTTTAAGCTTGTAAGCCGGAACTTATACAACCCCTTTCTGGATGCATATTCCGAAATCTCACGGGTTACCATAGCGGGATTTTGGTACAGATACGTATTCCCATCCCGATCGTATATTTCCGTATCTTCAAGAAACGGATTAGGCCTTCCGCCTGGCTGTTGCCGAACAAACAGGCCGCCATGGTCTGCAACCCATAGACGGGTTATAATAACCTGCTGAAGAAGGGAGCGGGCCTGTTGGTCAAGTTGATCGTATATCCCTTTCTTGACCTGCTGGTAGACCCAGAAAAAAATTGCTGCCAGGACAATCATCATGCCGCTGCCCAGATAGAGCGCAAACTTTTTTTTAAGCGAAGTTTTAAGTGGTAAGGGTTCAGATACCATGTGTTAAACGCTTGTTAGTGGAAGTTCACTTGTTTCTATTTTTAAACGCAATGAAGATCATTAATGCCTCTCTATTTTCATAACAACGACTTAACCGAGTGTCCACATTTTTAGGAAAAAATCAGTCCAGCTTGTCAGAAAAATAGTTACAAATCCTGGTAACTGTTCAGCAGCACCCCATCCGCTTCTCCATGCGGAGTTGAGCTGCACACGATCAGGCCTTCTCGCATAGCTAACTATAACAGCGAAGCGGTGTCATCGTCAGCCTGCTTGTACACATCTGGGGTACTGCTGAACAGTTACGGGATGGAGTTTAGGCCACGTTTGCTGCTCCACCTGAATAGTTACAAATCCTGCTCCTTTGAGCATTTAGCTTTCAGCAC
>DAOVSZ010000052.1 GCA_030627725.1 Desulfobulbaceae bacterium | reverse complement strand
TAAGCATCTCTTCAAGGGTTGTCAGCTCAATCCGTTCGTTTTCTCTGGTTGCAGCTGTGACAATGCCGACCGGAGTGTCCGGATCCCGCTCCGACAGGATGATATCCCGTGCTTGAACAATCTGTTCGGTACGGCGTTTTGATTTTGGATTGTAAAGAACAATGACAAAATCAGCGGCAGCAGCTGCCCTAATCCGTTTCTCGATCATTTCCCAGGGAGTGAGTAGGTCCGAAAGACTGATAGCGGCAAAATCATGCATGAGCGGAGCGCCCAGTCTTGCCGCGCAGGCATTCAAGGCCGCAATCCCTGGAATGACCTCGACGGCAACCTGATAGTTGTTTTCGCGGGCCATTTCAAAGACCAGACCGGCCATGGCATAGATGCCTGGATCGCCACCGGAAACCAGGGCCACGGTGCGTCCCGTTGCCGCCATTTCTAAAGATTTGCGGCAACGGTCAACCTCCTTCATCATTTCGGACGACAAGACCTCCTTGCCTTTGAGCAATTCCGGAATCAGCTCAAGGTAGGTTCCGTAGCCGACGATACAATCGGCCTCCACCAGAGCGTCCCTGGCCGCCAATGTCAGGTGTTTCAGGCTTCCCGGACCAGTGCCGACAATGTAAAGCTTGCCCTGGTCAGGGCCAGTGTGACATTCTGCCATTTTCTCTTCTCCAAAATTAAGGCGTCACTCGCAGCGCTCAACAATGCGGCCGGTTCGGCCACACCTTTGGCTCCTGTGGCCTTGTGTGCTGCGGCCGATGGGGTAATACCCGCAACACTGTTGAGTTCCTCTTTTGTATAAAAAACAATATCCCAGCTATTTTTCCGGGCGAATTCCAAAAGTCCCGACTCATCCCGCTTCAGGTCGATAGAGGCAAGATTACGCACGGACAACCTGGAAAATGAATCCGTAGCCAGAAATTCCTCCAGGGCAGCGGCCAGCTCGGCGCTGGGAGTTCCACGGTTGCAGCCGACGCCCACGACCAGATCCCGGGGGTGCAGCAGCAGGGCATCAGTTTGCCGACAGGTTCGGTCTGAGACAATGATATCCGCCTCTTCCGGCCTCTCGACAACGATGAAAGCCTCGGGCAGGGATTTGACAGCAACTTCCGCATAAAGGCGCAGGCAGCCGTTATTAACCAGTTTGGCGTTGGCAGTGGTCATGGCCGCACCGCACCCGGCTGTGAGATTCTGGGTGCGGGCCCACAAATCCAGCGAAACAAGACCCAACACATCCGATGCCGTGGTGATCACGGCCTTGCCGCCCGTAAGGCCGGCCACTCTTGTGGCAAGCGCATTGCCGCCGCCCAAGTGTCCGGAAAGCAGACTAATGACATTTTCACCCTTCTCGTCAGTGACCACCACACACGGATCGCTTCTTTTATCCTGCAAAAGGGGGGCTATGGCCCTGACCACGATCCCGGCCGCCATGATGCACACAAACCCGTCAAACCGGCTCCAGCTCCGGGCCAGACCCTCCTTTACTCCGGACCGAATCGGTATCAGGGCGGCATCTTCCAGTATGTTGGACAAAAGCTGTTCAGCCAGATTTAAGCCGCCGGACGTTATTGCAATGATCCCGATCTTCATAAAATCTCTTAATCCTTACTTTACAAAAGCCCGGCGACAGCCGTGACTGAACTCAGGGTCGTAGAGTCTGGACAGGGCCGGAGGAACGCCATCTGCCAGAACATTGCCCACAACAATAATCGCTGTTCCGGTGATCTTAGCCTTACGCACCTGTCGCGCAATGGTATCAAGCCGGCCCCTGATGATTCGTTCCTCTGGCTGGCTCGCCTTTTCGACCACGGCCACCGGGGTCTTTTCCTCATAGCCGCCGACTGATAAATCAGCCACAACCTCATCAATCATGACCACACTTAGCAGAATGAGCATGGTGGCCTGAATGGCGGCAAGGCGGGGAAGGTCTTCTCTTTCCGGCACCGGCGTTCGACCGGCCCGCCTGGTGATGATTACGGTCTGGGCAACTTCCGGTAAAGTCAGTTCGGTGGAAAGCGCGGCAGCAACGGCGGTTACCGAACTGACCCCCGGCACAACCTGCCAGGGGATGCCGAGCTCAGCCAGCCGCGACATCTGTTCCCCGATCGCACCGTATATGCAGGGATCACCGGTATGCAGCCGTACCACCCTTTTACCGGCCTGCCAGGCCTCCTGCATTTTAGCAATCACCTCATCAAGGGTCATCCCGGCTGAGTTATAAATCTCCGCGTCCAGACCCTTAACAAGAGTTTCAGGCACCAAACTTCCCGTATAGATGATTACCTGCGCCTGTTCAAGCAGACGCCGGCCTTTCACTGTAATCAGCTCCGGATCACCGGGACCGGCCCCGATAATATATATTTTGCAATGGTTTCCCAGATTCATGACCTTCTCACAATCACTGTTGAAAAATAATGCATCTCTTTTTCTGAAAGTGCGGCCAGATCTCTATAAATCCGTTGTTTCTCCTGGCTTGACCGCTCCACCAATACCGCATTTTTCAGCAAATCAAGCTCAACAAGCAACGGCACCAACCGGTCCATTACCCGGTGTACCTTCATGAGCACCACGGTGTCAAAGGTAAGGAGCATCTCTCTGAGATATCCATTTTCAAAGATAGCCGGGATAACCACCATCCGATCGTCACCCAGACATAAGGGCAGACCCGCCGCGGCTGCGGATGCCTCCATGGATGAAACACCCGGTACTATCTCCACATGGATTTCAGGATCAATATCGAAAAGCGTTTGGCAGACATAAAACCCGGTGCTGTATATGGACGGATCTCCCAAGGTTGGAAAAACAACATCCTTACCGGAATTGAGCCGGTCAATGACCAGTACGGCGGCCTTTTGCCAGGCCTCCTCCACATCCGGAGCAGGCCGGCGATCCGCGTGAATCTTTTTCATGGGGAAATAATGGGTCAATATCTCCTTGTCCCCGGACGGAACAACACCTTGTACAATGGAAAGCGCTGTACCGGCCCCCGCCTTCTTTGCCTTGGGAGTCAACCATACCGGACATCTCTGCAAAAGCCGGACAGCCTTAAGCGTCAACAGTTCCGGATCTCCAGGCCCAACCCCAACTATATAAAACCTGCCTTTCATTGTATCCCCACCACCACGGTTATCTTATTAAGATCAATCCGTTTTGCATCAGTGTCCCCAGCCCCGAAACGGCTGATCCGCACCTCGGAAATTTCAACTGTGTATCCATATTGCGCCAACAGAAGCGGCGCCTCTTTTCCGGTCTTTTCGGTCACACAGTTGACCACTATTCTACCGCCACGACGTAATTGTCCGGCAGCAGCAGAGACTATTTCAGATAACTTTCCCCCGCTGCCGCCCACGAATACCCGGTCCGGAGCAGGAAGTCCACCCAGCACATCAGGCGCGACACCGGCCACGGGAATCACATTGAACGTTTCAAAAGAAACAATATTTCTCCGGATATTGGCCAACCGTTCCTCTTCTTTTTCAACCGCAAAAATGGTCAGCCCCGGGCATAACCGTGCCGCCTCAACACTCACGGAGCCGCTGCCGGAACCGATATCCCAGAAGACTCCTTTAGACGGCAATCCAAGTTTGTGAAGCGTAACCGCCCTGACCTCATCCTTGGTAATCAGACCACGGCTGTGGACGATTTCTTGCTCCTTTAGGCCCAAGGGGCCAGGATAAACGACTGCCTCCGGCCGATTTAGAATCATAATGTTCAAGGCATCAAACGACATCCCGGCAATCCGGGCAATGGTTCCCTCCACCAGCCGCTCGCAGCCTTTGCCCAAATTTTCCGCCACAAAGATACGGCTTTGCATAAGAATTCTTTCAGCATTGACCAGTTCAAGGTACTGTTTGAGCGCACCGGCCACCTTGTCCGGAGAAAAATTACTATCCGTAAAAACGATCACCTTATGATGCTGTAACAGCTGTACACCAATATGCTCACTGCGTCTGCCGTGCAGGCTGACCACCCGGGCATCATCCCATGGAATCTTAAAACGCGCACAGGCAAGCTGTAGAGAAGAGATGCCTGGAAAAACATCAACCATATCAGGGCCGAATTTTTCAACCAGTCTCCTGCCGATGCCGAAAAAAAGCGGGTCTCCGCCGGCCAGCACCCCTACATCTCCATGGACAAGATGGTTTTGTATGGCTGACAGGGCCTCTTTTACCGGAGTAATGGAAATAATCTCCCCTGCCGACCTTCCGGCCAATGGCCGGTATCTGCCGGACGTTACTATAATGCGACATCGAGAGAGAACGCATTGCTGCTTCTCACTTATGCCGGACTCCGATACGCCGATCAGATTAATTTTAGACATGTTCCAAGACCTTGGCGCTGCTGCTGACCAGATATACCTTAACGGGTACGCCTGCTGTTTTTTCGGCATATGCTTTTGCCTTTCTGCAAACAGCCCTGATGAGTTCATATTCTCCCTGGTCGCTCAACCGAAAATAAATCTCCCGGGCGGTGTTTGCCCCTGCCAATTCACGCAACATTTTTTTACCGGCCCCAAGCTTTTCCAGCAGCATTAAAGCCTGTTCCACTTCCAATGCACCATGACGCACATGGGTCTGGGGAATTTCCATGGCAGCCTTCATGATCTTTGCCCACATGCCGGCCAGATGAATCTTTTTAAATCCCTTTTCAGAGGCCGCAATCAGGGAAAACCGCAGATAGTCACCCATCATGGCATAGGCCTCCTCCGGCAAATTGATAAGGCTCTGCACCCCTTTTTCCGAGGTACGTCCCGTGGACAAGACCGCCTCGCTCACGCCCGCCGCCTTGGCCACAGACAGAGAAGCCTCTATTGTGGCGGTCCAGGCCTCGGCGGAAACGGGTTTGACAATCCCGGTCGTACCCAGAACAGACAGCCCGTCAATCACGCCCAACCGCCGGTTCAAGGTTTTTTCCGCAAGGAGTTTGCCATTGGGAATGGAGATGGTCACAGCAATATCTTTTTCTTCTCCGCCCAGTCCCTCCAGAACCGCCTCGCAAATCATCCGGCGCGGCACGGGGTTGATGGCCGGCTCCCCCGGCTTCACCGCCAGCCCGGGCTTGCTTACCATTCCCACTCCCTGGCCACGGCAGATAAAAATCCTCTCCTCCGGACCACGAACGCAGTCCCGCAATATGGAAGGCCCGGCAATCATTCTGATACCGGCCATGATTTCAGCGCCATTGGTGACATCAGGGTCATCCCCCGCGTCCTTGATCACCGAAGCAATAAACAAACAGTCATCCGCATCACCACACTTTTTTTGACAGCCATGGACGTCAAAGACATGGCGGCTCCCATCCGGAAAGGGAATCTCTACGCTCCGGGGCTGGAAACCGCAAACCGCAAAAAGGACCGCCGCCTTGGCCGCCGCCGCGGCACAGGCACCGGTGGTATATCCACTGCGCAGCCTGCGGGCCATTCACTATCTCTCCCCGGCCAGGCGCAACATCGCATTGACAATAGCAACCGCCACCGGAGTGCCGCCTTTCCGTCCCCGGCAGGTGATGAATGGATACGCCTTTTGCAACAGGATATCCTTTGACTCCTCGGCATTGACAAACCCGACCACCACTCCAACCACCAGATCCGGGCGTAAGGCCGGTTGCTCATCAACCAACTCCATGACCTTTAAAAGTGCGGTGGGAGCATTGCCGATAGCGACGATCCCCACATTTTTATCAAGGTATTGCATGATGGCAGCCTCGGAGCGGGTAATCTTCTTTGCCTTTGCCAATTCAGCTACTTTGGGATCAGACACCCCGCAGATCACCTTGCCGCCCCACTGAGCCAATAAATTTTTGCTCACCCCGGAGGCAGCCATATTAACGTCCGTCAGTATATTTTTCCCGGCCCTGACAGCCGCGATTCCCGCCTTGATGGCGTCGGGATGCAAGGATAACGTCTCGGCAAATGAAAAATCACCGGTGGCGTGGATCACCCGCCGAACCACGGCAAAGGTCGGCGGGGTGAAATCATGGGCGCCCAGCTCTTTTTCAATGATGCGAAAACTCTCTGCCTCGATTTCCTGCGGCGCAATCTTTTTTATCCTTTCAATCATGATACTTTCCATTTACTCCTGCCTGATCCATGCTCCCCTTCCTTGCCTGAGCCACAAACCATGACGCAGCCTCTCGATTGCTTCCCAGATGCATGTGAACATAACTACCCAGCGTGTTGTTGAGCCGGTAGCCTTCCGCTTCCTTATTGTTAAGGGCATATAACCGTTCCACCCTGTCCGGCATCGTTTCAATAGCAGAGTAATGAAACTCGTGTCCACGGATGATCTTCCCTGCCTTCCCCCAACAGCAATCAGCGAGGATTTTCGCTTCTCGATAGCCGAGGGCGATCCTGCCCTTTTGCATTCGGGCCCGCACCGGAAAAATGTCGGCCAGTTCATGAAAGACGCCGTTGTCATCCTCAATCCCTTTGGTGAGATACATAAAACCGCCGCACTCGGCATACAGCAATCGTCCAGCCTCCGACCACCTGCGGATGGCAGACAGCATTGAGGTGTTGGCGGCAAGCTTATCGGCATACAACTCCGGATAACCACCGCCAAGATAAACGGCATCGAGATTTTCCGGCAACGCCCTGTCCGTTAAGGGGCTGAATGTCACCAATTCCGCCCCGGCCGTGGCCAGCATCTCCAGATTATCCTGATAGTAAAAACAAAAAGCCGCGTCACGGGCCAGGCCGATTCTCGCCTTTATAACCGGCTGCCTTCTTACATATTCCCCGGCCTTAACCACAATCCGGCAACGCTTAAGCAGCCCGTCCAGATCAAGATGTTTTTCGATTGTCTCAGCCAGACGATCAAGGGCCGCATCGCCAATCGGCTGTTCATCCGCCATATGCAGGCCAAGATGGCGGGACGGTATGCTAAACTCTGCGTCACGGGGCAAAAATCCGAGAATCGGGGCCGGACATCTTTGCTGCACCGCATTTTCGATTAGTCGGCGATGGCGGTCGCTACCCACCCGGTTACAGATAATCCCGGCAACAGTGAGATCAATATCCAGCTCAACAAAACCTTTCACTATAGCGGCCACGCTCTCAGCCATGGAGCGGACATCAACCACCAATACCACAGGCAGACCAAGAAATTTTGCCAAAGCGGCGCTCGAAGACTCGCCGCCGTCAAACAATCCCATCACCCCTTCGATCACGACCGCGTCCGCTTTTGCCGTCTGTCGGTCAAAACATTGCCTCACAAAAGATTCACCGCCCATCCACAGATCAAGGTTTCTGGAAACAGCGCCGGTTACAAGACGGTGCAAGGTGGGATCAATAAAATCCGGGCCGCATTTAAACGGCGCTACCCGTATCCCCCGTCTATTCAGGGCCGCCATGATTCCCAGGCTCAATGTTGTTTTACCGCAACCGGAATGAGTGCCTGCAATGAGAAATGCTGGTTTCATTTTTGACTCACATTATCAATCGCTGCCTGGTTCGGAACACAAACAACTCCGGATATCATCAATGCAGGTTGAGATACTGGTGTCCAGAAAAGTTGCCGCCGGCAGCAAGACGGTCTGCCGAAAAAAATTGTCCCGAACCAGGATATTACCGGTATATTTCTTCCTTACAGGTCAAGGCCGTTGTCCCTGGCCGCATCCTTGATGTTGGCCACAAAAACAGCCGCAAACTTTTCATTCTCACCAAGGCCATGCAGGTCGACCTCCACCTGAATTCCCCTGGCCAAAAGCAGATTCTTGAGGGAATCCTCCTCATCACCGGCCATATCGTTTTTGGCATGATCGCCGGCCACGGTCATCAAGGTCTTTAAATAAACCTTTCTGACTTTGTCCCGTTTAAGCTCTCAGAACAGGACAGCATAAGAAGGGAAGCCCTCAACCGTGGTCACATAGGTCTGCACATCCGGATAAACACTGCGCATAACGTCGGCAAATTCAATATAAACCCCGGTTGAAAAATGCTCATTGCCATGGCCCATATAGACCAGGGCCGCATCCTTGTCCCGCGCTTGGGCCACATCAGAGGCCAGAGAGTGGGCCGCCCGTTCTATATCATGATGATATTCATGAACAATGCCGGGCATACCAAAGGCAGGTCGGCCCAGGATAACCTTTTGCAGCGGCATATTTCCGGCTTTTATGGTCCTGATACTATTAAAGGCGGCCACACAGGAGGCAAGATCATTATACTCCTCACCGGAGGCAAGATGGGTAGGCTGTACAATTATATAGCCATGCCCTTCATCCTGCAGGTCGGCAATGGCGGCCAACGGCCCCTTGACCAGAAAAATCTCTTTCGGCACCCCGGGGTTGGCGTTAATAAAATCCTTATCATTACGCCGGTCTTGCCAGATGCGCCTGACAATATCGGAAGTAAACGATAGTCTCACCTCCCTCTCCGGGAATTCCTTCTGAACAGAGTGATAAATATCTAAAATACCGGGCAGAGCTGAAACATGACTCGTGCCGAATACGGCCAGAACAATAGCTGGTTTTTCCGCAACAGGATTACCTGTTGCGGAAAAAGACGTGCCCGCCGTCATCAGAAAAAAAGTTGCTAATAGACAGATGAGTAATAGATTTTTTTTGTTAAAGGGTTGTTCGTATCCAGCCATAATAATCCTCCTGTTTAAATAAAATAGACTTTAGGTCTCTATCTAAAGTCTGCCCCCAAAATGGTATTTCCGGGCAGACTCGTTCTAACATTGGGACGGAATAACCATCAGCGCATGGGCGATATGATCAGCAAATATTTCGCTGATCCCAGGCACCATGCCTAAACCCTGATCCACTGCCGCTACCTCGATTCCGGCCGCCTCAAAAAGCGATTTCCAGGAATCATCCTCATCGCCGATCAGGTCCTCTTTGAAGTGGACCCCGGCCACCAACATAAAGGGGATAAGACATACCTTACGAAAACCCGCGGCCAGGACCTTGACAACCACCTCATCCGGTTCCGGATATTCCTCCACCACCCCGACAAAGATCCTGTTGCCGAATCGCTCTCGCAAAAGATGCTGAAGGGCTAGATAACTCGCCCAGCTCGGATGATCGGTGCCATGGCCTACCAATACGGTGGCTTGGTCCGGCCTGGAATCGATAAGAGGTCGCAGGGCCTCGCCAATCCGGTAGTAATCATCCATTGAGCTGAGCAGCGGCAGACCGATTGCGGTACGTATATCTTCTCCTTCAGCCTCCGCTATCAGCCGGTAAAACTCATGGCCGGCCAGGAAATGGACCGATTGGACCACGGCCCACTCATGCCCCTGGTCTTTGAGTTTCCGAAGGGCCTGATGCGGATGTTGCAACTCAATCTTCTTGCGGCGTTTGATAAAATCCTTCACCATGCGCGACGAATAGGCCCAGACCACCTGATGGCCGGAAAAACGGGCTCGGACATGTTTGTCGATAAATTCATAGGTGGCCAACGCCTTGGTAGTAGTGCCAAAGGCGGCCATAACAATGGGGATTTTCATATCATTTTTCTATTTCAAAATTGTCCGTTTCGCAAAAAAGTCTGGACTTTCAACCGGATGGCTAAGCATAAAAGTTCGATATACAAGGCGTAGTGTTTTTTACAGGGACTCGACAATACATATGGTATGTCGAGTCTCTATAAAAAACCTACAACGCAGTAGATCGGACTTTTTGCGACGCCATCAAAATTTCATATTCAGACCGACCATGCCGCGAAGCCCATCGTCCGGGTAACCGTAATGAGACTCAAAACCATTATCCAGCAGGTTTTTGATACTCACATAAAGCTCTGCCGAACGGTCGCCCAGTTCCAGGGGCTGAGAGATCTTAAGGTCAACCGTGGCCCTACCGGCCAACTCTTCAGCAGGGGTATTCAAAACGTCGCTGTATTGGCTGCTCGCTGCCCTGATGGTCGCCTCGCAACGAGTTTGCCAAGTGGGCATGGTATGTTTTAGGCTAAGCGTTCCCTTTTGGCGCGGAGCGTAGGACAATTCCTTTCCGGTCTCCGAAATTCTGCTTCTCTGGAGAATATAACTGCAATCAAGATCAAACCCTTTAGTGATTCTATACTTTAGAGAAAGCTCCATGCCATGACGATATGCCCTGTCCAGATTCAGGGGCCGGGTGATAAAATCGGCTCCCCGTTGATAGGCAATGAGATCATGGTGGTCGGAGCGAAAGATGGAGGCCATAAACACGCGGTTGGCACTCAAGGAGTGTTCCACATTGATGCTATAAGACCAGACCTCCTCTTCGCGCAGGTCAGGATTGCCACGCACCTGATCAATGGAGCCGTGACTCGGCTGATAGAGCTGGCCAAAGGTGGGCACCTTAACCGAGTAACCGCCATTGACCTTGAGCAGGGTGGACCGGCCCAGACTGCGGCTCACTCCGGAAAAAAAGGCCGGAAACAGATCAAAATCACTCACATAGTCTCCTCGCAGCCCAACGCTTAAGGAAACCGCGTCAAGCTCCTTGTCCAACTGACTGTGAAGAGAGATGTGTTGTCGCTCATGATCCCCGGACAGGGTATGGTCAACCATGTCGTTTTCCATCAGCCCGCCTAAACGCAGGGCCCAGCCACCCTCCTCTGCGGTCCAGACATGCTCCCCCTTCATGCCACCCTTGATTGTTTCCAGGGTCGAGAGCTCACCATTCTGGGATCGATCCTCAAGGCGAGTCACATCAAAATATGTCTTTACGGAAAAATCCCCGCTTTCGCCGGTAAACCCCTTGATCTGGAAATCAAGCCCACCCTTGGCGTAGCGCTGTACGGCATCAGGGGTGGGATTGTAGGTTGGCCCGGCAACGCCATGTTCACTGAAAAAAGAGCGCCCATTCACCAGAAAGGTGGTCGTCTCATTCCGGCGGTCCCAGTGCAGGCTGAAATGAGAATTGTCCTTATCACTGTTGGGCCGCTTACCGTCCCGATGACCACCACCGCCGGTAAACATGATGTTGGCGTCTCCATGTTTTCCTTCATAGGTCACGGTGAAATTGGCCATACCGTACGAGCCGGTGTTGATCTTTACCTGGCCGCTTTGCCTGGGTTGCGAGGCTGCCCCCCCGCCGGGTTGACGGGTCTCGATATTGATGGCGCCGCCCGTACCGCCGAGACCGAGCCAGACAGGTATCGGCGGCTTAAAAACGGTAACACGGGTCACCGTCTCAATGGGCAGACTGGAGAGTTCAACACTGCCGTATTGGCTGGAATTGACCGGTCGGCCGTTGAACAGGACCAGAATATTACCGGAACCTGCGGAACCCCGGATAGAAATTCGGGTTCGCATGGAGCCTTCTAATTGACGGACATCAATGCCGGGCATGGTTCCGATAGCCTCGGCCAAATCAAGATAATTGGACTGCTCAATCTCCCGGCGAGTCAAAATCGTGACAAGCTGTGGATGATTTTTAATATAATCATCCAGCCGTTCGGCAGTGACTACCACGGTCTCCATGGTCGACACCTGTGAAGCGCCATGCCCGCTGAGGCCTTCAGAATGGTGTTTGGCGCCGTGGGCAACGCCGTTATGGGCAGCCGACACCGGCTGACCGAACAACAGCGCAACAAGGCTTACGATGATGGTTATATGGTAAGGTTGTCTCATTTTCATCAAGTTCCGATTTGTCTGTTTATCTTATCTCTTTCTGCCG
>DAOVSZ010000236.1 GCA_030627725.1 Desulfobulbaceae bacterium | reverse complement strand
CAGTGCCACCAGCACAACATCGGCGTCATTCTTGACTGGGTCCCGGCGCATTTTCCAAAAGACGGCGCCGGACTGAACTATTTTGACGGCACCCACCTGTACTCCCATGCCGATCCAAAGCTGGGCGAACAAAAGGACTGGGGCACACTTATCTTCAACTACGGTCGTAATGAGGTACGTTCCTTTCTGATCTCCAATGCCCTGTTCTGGATCGACAAATACCATATTGACGGACTTCGGGTGGATGCGGTCGCATCCATGCTCTATCTCGATTATTCCAGAAAAGAAGGCGAATGGGTCCCAAATGAGTACGGCGGCCGTGAAAATCTTGCTGCGATCAGTTTTTTGCGCAAGACAAACGAAGTCGTACACGGCGTTTTTCCAGGGATCCTTACCATTGCCGAGGAATCAACCGCCTGGCCCATGGTGTCACGGCCGACCTATATGGGCGGGCTTGGCTTTTCCATGAAATGGAAGATGGGGTGGATGCATGACACCCTTCGTTACATGAGCAAGGAACCGATTCACAGGAAGCACCACCACCACGACATGACATTCGGCATGCACTATGCCTATCATGAAAACTATGTCCTGCCGCTGTCCCACGACGAGGTCGTGCACGGCAAAGGGTCTCTTTTAAACAAGATGTCCGGTGATGAATGGCAGAAGTTCGCGAACTTACGGGCCTACTTCGGCTTCATGTGGGCATACCCGGGGAAAAAACTGCTGTTCATGGGCTGTGAATTCGGCCAGTGGCAGGAGTGGAATTTTGAAAAAGGCCTGGAATGGGAGGCGCTGACCGCCCCCAACCATCATGGAGTCCAGCGTCTGGTAAGAGACTTAAACATCGTCTATCAGGCTGAACCTGCCCTGCACGAGGTGGATTTTGACCCGGAGGGATTTGCCTGGATCGATGCCAACGACACTGACAACTCGATCTTTTCCTTTATCCGCAAGGCCCGCTCAAATGAACATTGCATTATCATCATCTGCAACTTCACGCCGGTAGTGCGGCGCCATTACCGGATCGGCGTGCCTGCGTCCGGCAGCTATAAGGAGATCATCAACAGTGATATGGACATTTACGGGGGAAGCGGGGTCACCAACCCGGAAACGATGGTGACCGAAGATATCCCGTTTCACGGTCATTCATGCTCGCTTTCGCTCACCCTGCCGCCTCTGGTAACGATTATGCTGAAGGCTGTAGACCTTAGGCTGAAGACTGAAGACTGACGGGCCTTACAACTCTCACTGTCCCTTTTTTCCGCGCATCCGCTTGAACAGACCACCCAGTTTGGAATCGGCATCGCCGAGAAACTCCAGGTCTACCTCGCGGGCGAGATCCGGCCTGTTTTCAAGGATGACCTGTACTGCCAGTTCAGCGCCGGTCCCGGTCAATCTTTTACAATTTTCACGATGCAGTTTTCTGTCATGGCGCACCTTTTTTGTAAGCACCCGGCAGCAGGTGGCCCTGTTTCGTTCCTTGAAGAGGTCATGCATTCTCCTGACCGCCTTTCTGAACTTTCCCTTCCTGATCCCGCCGGGCTGGTCCGGGCCGAGGATGACATTCAACGACACAACAGCGCCACTCAAGGCGCCACAGATGCATCCGGCGCCTCCCAACCCTTCACAGAACCCGGACCCCATCCGGACCGCCATCTCAGGGGTGAGTCCTCCATGAAAGACCTGGTTCAACACTGCTATCACGGACTCGGAACAGCAAAGTTTATGGGTATCATACAGATTCATGGCACGCTGTGAGGCGAGTTCTGCTATTGTATTCACTTCAGTATCGTTTTTTTCCGTCATAGTATAATTGTGTTTGTTGAGTTTATAGTGTTATTGAGTTGTTGAGTTATTGGGTTATGGTGTTTATAGGGATCGATAACTCAACAAACTCAATAAACCCAATAAACTCAATAACCCAATTACTCTTTTTCAAACGTAAGACCCTCTCCGCCTTCTGCCGCATCAACAACAATCCCATCACCTTCCTGAAATTTCTCTTCCAAAATCAGCATTGCAAGCGCGTCCTGAACATAGCGCTGGATTGCCCTCTTGAGAGGCCTTGCGCCATATGCCGGTTCATATCCGACCCTGACAAGGAACTTTCGTGCGGCATCGGTGAGTCTCATCGAAAATCTCTGTTCTCGAAGCCTTGATGTCAAAAGATCGACCTGAATATCAACAATCTGCGCAAGGTCCTCCCGGGAGAGTCCGTGGAAGATGATGGTCTCGTCGATCCGGTTTAAAAACTCCGGTTTGAACTGATGATGCAGGATCTCGACAACCTGACGCTCCATCTCAGTGCGATTTTCCTCGCCAAGTTCCATGATCAGCTGACTGCCGATGTTCGAGGTCATGATCAGGATGGTGTTCTTGAAATCAACGGTCCTGCCCTGCCCGTCCGTCATCCTGCCGTCATCCATTATCTGCAGCAGGATATTAAACACATCCGGATGGGCCTTTTCGATCTCGTCGAATAAAATAACCGAGTAGGGCCGTCTCCTGACCGCCTCGGTAAGATAGCCCCCCTCTTCATAGCCGACATAGCCGGGAGGGGCGCCGATCAGTCGCGCCACCGAATGCTTTTCCATGAACTCCGACATATCGAGCCGGACCATTGCCCGCTCGCTTTCAAAGAGAAAGTCAGCGAGCGTCCTGGCAAGTTCCGTCTTTCCAACCCCGGTCGGACCAAGGAAAATGAACGAACCGAGCGGCCTGTTCGGGTCCTGCAGTCCGGCCCGCGCCCTCCGTACCGCGTTTGCAACCGCTTCAATGGCATCCTTCTGGCCCACCACCCTTTTTGCCAGTTCCTCATGTGCATGGACCAGTTTTTCTTTTTCACCGGAGAGCAGCCTGTCAACCGGAATCCCGGTCCACTTGGCCACAACGCCGGCAATAGCTTCTTCCGAGACTTCTTCGGTAAGCATCTTCCGGTCCTTCTGGATCTCTGCGAGCCGTTCATTCTCCTCAACAAGGGCGCGTTCAAGATCAACAACTTGACCGTAGCGGATCTCCGCCACACGGCTTAAGTCCCCCTGCCGTTCGGCCTGCTGTTCCTCCATATGGGCTGCATCAATGTCCGCCTTGATCTTTCGTATCTTCTGGATCGTCTCACGCTCAAGCGTCCAGTGGCTTTTCATGCTGGTGAGGGTCTCGTTTACATCAGCCAGGTCCGCCTCAAGTTTTGTAAGCCTTTCTTTTGAAGACGCATCTTTTTCCTTTTTGAGCGCCTCGCGTTCGATCTCGAGCTTGATTCGTTTCCGGTCTTTCTCATCGATCTCGGTCGGCATGCTGTCGATCTCGATCCTGAGCTTGGAGGCGGCCTCATCGATCAAGTCAATGGCCTTGTCCGGCAGGAAACGGTCGGTGATATACCTGTTTGACAGAGTCACTGCCGCAACAGTGGCGGAATCCATGATCCTGACCCCGTGATGGACCTCGTATTTCTCCTTGATGCCGCGCAGGATGGCAATGGTGTCTTCAATCGAGGGTTCCTGTACCAGCACCTGCTGAAAACGACGCTCAAGCGCTGCGTCCTTTTCGATATATTTCCTGTATTCGTTCAAGGTGGTAGCGCCGACACAGTGCAGTTCACCGCGCGCTAAAGCCGGTTTCAGCATGTTGGAGGCATCCATCGAACCTTCTGCCGCGCCGGCCCCAACCAGGGTATGGATCTCGTCAATAAAGAGGACGATCTCCCCTTCCCTCTTCTGGACCTCTTTCAAGACCGCTTTCAGACGGTCCTCAAATTCACCTCGGTATTTCGCACCTGCAATCAAGGCCCCTATATCAAGGGAAAGGACCTGTCTATCGCGGAGGGTCTCAGGGATATCACCGTTCACGATCCTCTGGGCAAGACCTTCGACAATCGCGGTCTTTCCCACCCCCGGCTCGCCGATCAGGACCGGATTATTCTTTGTCCTCCGGGAGAGGACCTGGACCACACGCCTGACCTCATCATCACGACCGATAACCGGGTCCAGCTTGCCCTGGCGGGCAATATCGGTCAGGTTTCTGGCATATTTCTCCAAAGCCTGATACTTCCCCTCCGGGTCCTGGTCCGTGACCCGCTGGCTGCCTCGGATATCAACAAGCGCCTGCAGGAACAGGTTCTTATCCACCCCTTTCCGCTTCAATACATCAGCGCCGGGAGAGGACTTTTCATCCAGGATGGCAAGAAAAAGATGCTCCTGACTGACATACTCGTCCTGCATCGAAGAAGCGGTTTTAAACGCCTGTTCAAGCGCCTTCTGCAACCGCATGGAGGCATAAACCTGCCCGAAACCGGCGCCGCTTACCTGCGGCAGTCCGGCGAGCAGACCTTCGACATCGGCAAGAAGCGCTCCGGGATCAACCCCTATCTTCCGCAGGACCGGCGCCACAACGCCGTCTGCTTCCTGCAGCAGCACAGCCAGGAGATGCTCCGGCTGCATCTCCTGATGTCCTTTGCCCGCAGCCATCTGCTGGGATGCCTGCAGCGCCGCCTGTGATTTATGGGTAAATTTGTCAAGTTGCATAGGTCCTCCAAATTCAGCAATCAACGATCAGAATAACCTGTTGAGAATACAATGTTTTTTTCAGCTGTTTACTGAGCGCCAAACGTGTTCTGACAGTGGTTTCTTACTCGAATGATTCCCTGCCTCACTGCACAAAGAATAATCAACTACTTAAACAGGTAAGTTCAGAGCCGGAAGATGTCAAGTATCCGCATCCACACAAAAAAGAAGATTTTCTACACCTAAGTATTTGTTATTTTGCGATGTTATCAATTTGTGATACTCTATGTATAGCATAGAGAGGTCCGGAGATGAAGCGTTCAGAGTTATTACGACAAACGTCAAATTCATATCTCAAAAACAACAGGCGTTCAAACCTGACAACCTCGTAAAAAGTCGTGTCAATCGTCGTGGCGCAGTTTAGACCGACAAATCGCTGAATTCGCCTTCAATGATTTCAATCACGGGCACAAGGCCCTCCGCTTGCAGCGGGATTGTTCGACTAGGCGTTTCAAAATACGAAACGCAAGTCTTACGAACAAGATAGAGACGGTTAACGCGTCCGTCTCGT
>DAOVSZ010000145.1 GCA_030627725.1 Desulfobulbaceae bacterium | reverse complement strand
ATATTGATTTCAGGGTCCTCAATATAGGCGCCGGACAGTCTGGGGAGAAAGGGGGCTGCCGGATAGGCCTTGCCTGATGCAAGTTCGGCCTTGACCCAGTCTCTGAGGCCGGTCAGGTCCGTGTCATTTCCCTTGTATTGGAGGATGGCTGTCACATCCACGAAATCGAGGGCGGATAGCTGGTAGAAGTGCAGCAGATAGTCGTAGAGGTGGTTGGCGCCCTGCACAAGATTATGAAGGATGCGGCCATTAGGAGGCACGGTCAGGTTGTAGGCATTTTCCTGGGCGTAGGAAGAGGCAATCCCGTGCGCATACGGGCAGACGCCGCAGATCCGCTGAGTTATCTGCTGCGCGTCCATGGGGTCGCGTCCTCTGAGGAAGACCTCGAAGCCCCTGAACATCTCTCCCATGCATTTGGCGTCTTTAACCGTGTTGTCGGTTATGGTTGTTTTAACGTTCAGGTGTCCTTCCAGTCTGGTAACCGGCCCTAAATCGACTTTCATTCACTCTTCTCCATTGTGGTAGTGGTTTTTTTCTTGAGATAACTGCTATAGTATTTCACGTGGACAGGGGGAAAGTCAAAAAAAATTGAAAGTATCTAGAAAAAAGTTTCTTTTTTTCATCACAGATATGCTAAAATTTTAATCGAGAGTTCCTCAACGACTTTTTGTCACAGTGTAGTACCTCGCCGTGTGGTATAAACGTAATAGGTGTAATTTAAGGAGAACGTATGTTTGCTAATCTCGAGATTCGCTGGAAGATCCTGACCGGTGGTATTGCAATACTTGCAGCAGCAGCTGTGGTCATTTCTCTTTTTGTCGTTTACGACATGAAGAGCAATGCCCGCGATGAAATCGAGGCATTCCGGCTGGAAGAAACGGAAAAGATCAAAAGAACTCTCAAGAACTACGTGGATATTGCCTATGGATCATTTGTCGCAAAAGAGAAATCAACGGCGGTCCAAGACATCAAAAAGATGCGGTATGACCAGGGGACCGGCTATTTCTGGATCAATGATATGGGCAAGCCCTCTCCGAAGATGGTCATGCACCCAACAGTTCCTGCCCTTGACGGGAAGGTGCTGGACAGCAAGAAATATAACTGCGCCCTTGGCAAGAAAGAAAATCTTTTCAAGGCCTTTGTGGATGTCTGTGAACAAGAGGGCGAGGGCTTTGTGGATTATCTCTGGCCCAAACCGACCAAGGACGGCTTGACTGCCGAACAGCCAAAACTTTCGTACGTCAGGCTCTATAAACCGTATAACTGGATAGTCGGGACAGGCGTCTACATCGATTCAATTGATGAGATGGTTGCTCAAAAGCGAGAGGCTTTGAACGGTCGGATATGGAAGATGCTTACCCGGATAGCTCTTGTCGGTATTGTTGTCCTGGTGGTTGCGGTTGCCAGCCTTTGGTTTATTGCCGGACTGATCAGTAATCCCCTGGCGGAGTGCGCCCGTTTTGCCCGGGATGTGGGCAAGGGAAATTTCAACGCCAGAATCAACATCACCAGCAAGGACGAAGTGGGCATGCTTGCCGGTTCGTTGCAGGAGATGAGCGCCAACCTGCAGCAGTCGATGGAAGCGCAGAAGCGTAGTCTGGAGACGCAGAAGGACGTCCAGAAGATTATTCATGCCAATGCCGAGAGGCTGCAGATGGCGGTTGATGAATTGTCTGAACAGGCCCGCGAAATGGATGCCAAGTCGTCACAGATTGCAGAGGAGTCAAACAGCGCCGCTGAAACCTCTGTTAATATGTCGGCAAATATGACGACGGTCTCTGATTCGGCGGAGCAGTCTCAGGCAAGTATTGATTCCATTGCCGTGGCCATTGAAGAAATGACCGCCACGGTCGGTGAAATCGCCCAGAACACTGAGAAGGCCCGCACCATTACTTCAGAAGCGGTCACAGGCGTCCAGAATGCTTCAGACAAGATTGATTCGTTGAGCAAGGCCTCGGAGGAGATAACCTCGGTGATTGAGACCATTGTTGAAATTGCCGAACAGACCAAGCTCTTGGCCTTGAATGCGACCATTGAGGCGGCACGGGCCGGCGAGGCCGGCAAAGGCTTTGCAGTTGTTGCCAGCGAGGTGAAGGAACTTGCCAAGCAGACCAATGATGCCACCTCTGATATCAAGAGCAAGATTGAGGCGATGCACAGTTCATCGGACAGCACCATTGTCGAGATCAGGAAGATAAGCGACGTAATCAATGACGTGACCGATATAGTGAGCACCATCGCAGCTGCCGTTGAAGAGCAGAGCGTCACCAGTCAGGATATCGCCCAGAACGTTTCCAGCGCAGCGACTCAGACCAAGGAGGTGACAGGCAACGTCGTGGAGGCGGCTGACGCGACAAAGCAGATAGCTGAAGGTATGGGCAAGGTGAATGGCAATATAGCCGAGGTGAAGGGAGTTGCGTCAAATGTCAATGAGAGTGTGAGCAGGCTGGCTGAGATCGGAGGCGAACTCCTGCAGACCATGGAAAAACTGGATGAAACGTAAAGGGGCAACGTTCAGGGTTACCTGTTCAGAAAAAAATGAAACATCCCTTCTTCCTGCGTGATGCTGATCGTGTGGGCCTGAGCTGTTGCAGGAGAGGGCGGAGATGGTATGGGCATGGCGGGCTCTCCTCCTCTGATCAGAAATTCACCGGCAACTTCAGGGGAGGCGACTATGGCGGCCGGCCGGGTCACCATGTCTTCACAGGCATTTTCCGCAAACCGTGTATCGATGAACTTCTCAAGGTCGATAATGGCGCCGACGCCCATCTTGTCATGCATATACTGCTGTAAAGTGTTTATATCCGAGTGGGCTGGGAAGAGGTCCCCTGTTCTGATGCCCTGAGGATCGGTCAGGACCTTGGTCAGAACAGCGCTTTTCAGGCCAAGTTTTTTTTGCGGATCAAGAAAGTTGACCGCGATTTCCGCTGAAATTTCAGGCTCCGTTTCAACGAACCTGCCTGCCTTGACCAGATATTCGACGAACTCAAAGACAGCCTCTTCGTAAGGTCCGCTGAAATCATCTCGGACGGTCACCACGCAGCAAGGATGGTTCTGCCAGAGTTCGTTGGAGAGAAATATCTTCTGTGCGATCCCCGCTGCAACGGATTGAGAGCCTATCGGCTCAGCCACGATGAACCCGGAGACCTGAGAGTTGGTTTTTAAAAATTCCGGCATGTTGATCGGAGCGACAACCTCCAGGTTGACATCAACATCAGCGTCTTTGTCCAGGCTCGCCTTCAACCCGATCTGCTCAAAGAACATGTGGGAGAGCATGTGATGGACCGACATCTTGTGTGGTATGAGGACGGATTTTTTTCTGAAAAAATTCTCATAAGGCTGTTGATAATCACCGAGCTGATTGCGCACGAAGATGCTGCCGTTTCTGTGGGCAAAGAGGACCATTTTAAGGGGAACGCCGAAGTTGAAAAGGTCCATGGCAATGGGCGCCAGGATGAATGCCGCATCAACCGACCCGTTTTCCAGGGCCTCTTCTACGGGGTTCCAGCCGCTCATGCAATGTGTTTCCAGTTCAAAATGCTTTGGCTGCGCCTCGCCGGCCTCAATCATGTCTTTCAGGACCCCCAGGATAAGGTGGTCTGTGATCTGGATATGGGCCACACGCAGCAGCACCTTGCCGGAGGCCCCTTGTCTCGGGCCTTTGGCAGGGGCTTCTTGCTTGTCTCTTACCCCGAATGCCTCTTCAATTTTCTTTTTCAACTCATCGGCGTTAAAGGGCTTTGCTATAAAGCTGCTTACCCCTGCTGATCTGGCCTTTTTCGCCTGTGATCTGTCTGCCTGGGCAGTGGCCATAATAAACGGGACCTCTTTGTATTTTTCAAAGGCCCGGGCCCATTCAAGCAGTTCATAGCCTCCTTTGTTCGGCATATTCCAGTCGCTGATGATGAGATCTATCGTATCGCCTTCCTGGAGTTTTTTGATCGCGATGGCACCGTCTTCGGCCTCGATGACATCCGCATAGCCCAGAGAGTTTAAGATTTTAATTTCTATTTTGCGCATGGAAGAGGCATCTTCGACCAGCAGGATGGTGATCTTTTTTGGATCGGGCAGCATACATTTCTCCGTTGTTAATTGTACTTTTCTGAACTCGACAATATAATATTTAATCATAAAATCAGAGTAAAATGAATTTTTTTCATGAAAAATCTATTCATTATTGTGTAATGATGACTCCCGCCGGCTCTGGCGGTGTGGTATACTCTTTACGGGGTACGAGAGAGATTTTTTTACCGGAACACAAGTCACAAGTCACTTGTCACTTTTTACTTTGCATTTTTAACTTCCGGCGGTGCCGGATCAGGGATATATGGGCCAGGAACAAAAGATATTAAAGGCGCTTGTTGTTGATGATATGGTCTTGCACCGGAAGCAGCTGACCGAGATCTTGGAGGAGATTCCGGGCGTCGACGTAGTAGGGGCTGCCCCAAATGGAAAGATAGCCCTGCTGAAGATTGCACAACTGTCGCCGAACCTGGTTATTCTCGATTTTGAGATGCCGGAGATGAATGGCATTGAGACGTTGCGGCAGCTTAAAAAAGAAGATTCGGATGCCACGGTTATCATGGTCAGCTCCCGAACTGCGGAGAGCGCCTCGATGACCCTTGAGGCCCTTTCTCTGGGCGCATACGAATTTATTACGATACCAAGCGGGAAGATAGAGGCTGAGGAAAGGGAACGGCTCATCTTACAGCTTAAACCGCTGGTCAATTCTATCATTACCAGAAAAATTCTCAACCGGACCATCGAGACTGTTGAATCAGCAGCGCCTGAGATTTCTCTGCCGAGGCCGATTGCAGGTATTCCTGCAAACAAAGTTGAGATCGTTGCAATCGGTGTTTCCACCGGTGGCCCCAACGCCTTAAATGAGATGATTCCGAAGCTGCCGGCCGACCTCTCGGCGCCGGTATTGGTTGTCCAGCACATGCCGACGGTCTTTACCGAGGCCCTGGCTGAGTCACTCGACGCAAAGAGCAAGGTGCGCGTAGTGGAAGGCCGGCCCGGACAGAGGCTTGAGCCCGGGACGGTTTATATCGCGCCTGGCGGCAAACAGATGAAAGTCATCATGGGACGAGATCCCTCGGATGGGTATCTTTTAGGCATCACTGACGACCCTCCGGAGAACCACTGTCAGCCTGCGGCGGATTACCTGTTCCGCTCTGTTGCCGGCATTTTCAAGGACCGTGCCCTTGGGATCATTATGACGGGGATGGGATCGGATGGCGCCGCAGGTCTTAAGCTGATGAAAGACGAAGGCGCGCAGGTTATTGCTCAGAGTGAGAGTACGTGCGTCGTCTTCGGCATGCCGATGGAGGCGATCAAGGCGGGAGTCGTAGACCTTGTCGTGCCGGTACAGAAGATTGCGGATGAAATTGTGAAGCGGGTCGGATGATAAAGATAACAGCGGAAGAATTAAAGAGCATTTCTGAGCTCATCCATGAAAAAAGCGGCATTGTGCTTGATGACAGCAAGGCCTATCTGCTGGAAAGCCGGCTGGCGCCGCTGCTTACAGAATGTAACTTAGATTCTTTTTCCGACCTCTATGCAAAGCTCCATGGCTCCGGTTCACTGACAGACCAGGTCATTGATGCAATCAGCACCAATGAGACATCTTTTTTTCGCGATCACCGGCCGTTTGCATTGCTGAAGGACAAACTCCTTCCTGATCTTGAGAAGAATGACAGTCATTCCGGTCGGGGGAGTTCCGGCATACGGATCTGGAGCGCGGCCTGTTCGACCGGCCAGGAGGTGTATACGATCGCAATGGTGGTCCGGGAATTTTTCGGACGAAGGGTGGAAAACTACCGGATTATGATCACCGGGACGGATATAGCCGATTCCGCCATAGTTAAATCAAGCCGCGGCGAATATTCAGGCCTTGAGATAGGAAGGGGGCTCTCCAGCAGGATGGTCGACAGGTATTTTGTTAACCAGGGGAAGACGTTCAGGGTCAAGGATGAACTCCGGGCACTGGTTTTTTTTAAAAAATTGAACCTGTTGAAGCCGTTTGATGCGCTCGGCAAGTTCGATGTCATCTTCTGCAGAAATGTTGCCATCTACTTCAGCCTGCAGAACCGGAGACGGTTGTTTGATCGCCTTGCCGACCGGTTGAATCCCGGAGGCATCCTTGTCGTGGGCGGCACTGAATCGCTCTTTGGTGTTACTGACAGGTTTACACGTTGTGAAGAACAGAATACCTTTTATTATCAGCTCAAGTGACCGTAGCCATGACCGAGAATAAAAGAGTCCGAACAAGGGTGGAGTTTCCGGTCCAGGTTGAGGTGAAAACTGCTGCCGGCACAACCTCTTTTGCCGAGTGTGGTGATATCAGCATGAACGGCATTTTTTTGTATACTCTTGATCCTCTGCCGGTGGGAGATGTCGGAGAAATCTGTATATCCGTCGGCAGCGGACTTGAGCGAAAGGAGGTAAGGGCCTCGTTTGAGGTGGTCCGTGTTGTCGCTCCAGGATCAGACCTGAAGGAGTCCGGCATGGGCCTTTTATTTGCCGGGATTGATCCGGACAGTTCCATTACCCTGTTTAATATTATCCGGTATCAGTCGGTTTGACTTGTTTGTGTTCTGTGGGAAAAATTCACTGCGAACTCTGCGTTCTCTGTGAGAGATTAAAAAAAGGAGCCCCGCACCGGAACCCCTTTCTTGTGCTGCTGTTAATTTTTGTAATGCTCATCCAGAGCATTTCAGGCTGACTATCAGCCACCACCTCCGCCACCACCGCTGCCGGCTGTGGCGGTATCTGCCTCATCTTTTGCATCCTGGGCATCGATGGACTTATTCATCGCATTTTCAAGGGCATTGGTCACTGCGGTTGTCAGGGAGTTAAGCTGGGCCTTGCCGATCCCGACTCCGGTCGGGGCGCTGTCTCTTCCTGAAGAGGCCAGTTTAAAGCGCGGGTCTTCT
>DAOVSZ010000194.1 GCA_030627725.1 Desulfobulbaceae bacterium | reverse complement strand
GCGGTGCTCTCTTCCGGAAGTTTTAACAGCGCAAGCTCAGAAAACCCCATGATAATCGCCAGGATATTGTTGAAATCGTGCGCAATGCCGCCCGCCAGAGTGCCGACCGCCTCCATCTTCTGGGCCTGCTGCAGCCTGGCCTGCAGCCTGATCGTCTCGAGTCCGCTCCGCACATGGTCAGTCACATCGTCAATACGGATGACCGCCCCTTCAACACCATCTGCCACCAGTGGATAGACGGTCATATCCGAATAGTCCGTTTCGCCGTCCCGCTCTTCTTCCATCCGTATCTTTTTATGGACGCCGCTTCTGGAAATGGAGTGACGGACCTCTTCCATCCAGCCTGAAAGTTGCGGCATGACCTCTTCCAGCATCCGGCCTTCCGCCTTCTCGGCAGAAATTCCCGTCTTCCGCTCCGCCTCGTCATTCCACTGAATGACCCTGTTCTCCCTGTCACTTCCGACCAGGACCGAAGGCATGGAGCTGACGATATTGCCAAGCAGGATCCCCAGTCGGCGTTTTTCCTCTTCCGCCTTTACCCGTCCCGACACCTCCCGATCAAGCGCGCCGACTATCCTTCCGAATGTAAGATACAGGACAATAAAAGAACAGCAGAGAAGCGCCCCGGTAAAGAGAAGGGCATGGGTGATGAACCTGTTTTTCTGGTGCACGGCATGCGTAATATCCTGAAAAAGCAGCATGCCGCCGATCGGATTACCCTGATACTCCTCGAATATGGGATGAAAATGGACCGCATATGATCTGTCGGCAACGGTTAGCTCCTTATTTTCCTCAAGATGAATATCAGGCGGGAGGGATTCCAAAACCATCTCGCCATGGGAGATAATGACATAGCTGCCAAAATCAACATACTCCGCCTTCACTCTTGTTGCCTTCTTCCAGTTCTCGGCCTTAAAAAAGGCTGTGACATCCGTCCCGACCCTTTTTTTCACCTCTTCACACACCTGATGGGCCCTGATGCCGAACTCCAGGGCGCCTACATATTCGTTGTTGTAAAAAACAGGTTGCACCACCCTGTAAAAAGGCCCGCTCCTCCCGATCTCATACCCGGAAAGCTGTTTTTTTGTCTTATTGACCGCAGCAACAATCGGCCTGACCCCGGCCAGATCATCTCCGAAAAAATCCGGGATATGCACCCGCAAAAAGGTCGTATTGTCCGGAAGGTGAAAGTGCATCACGTAAAAATACTTGTTTTCACGCTGCAGCAAACTGTACTTCGGCAGGACGAGATTGTAGAGGAGTTCCCTGTCCCTTTCGGCAAAGGCCCGGACAATGGGTTCATTGGTCTCCACCAGGCTGACTATCCGCTCCTTGTAGGTCTGAAAGGAATATGTTTCCACGGCATTGATCACTTGAGAAAACTCTTCTTCCTCAAAGCGAATCATCTCGTCAATTGCCTTGATATGATAGGATATTCCCTGATACAGGAAGGCGCAGGACAGCGCTACAACAATCAGGGTTACGACAAGGGTGGCTTTATTCTTTTCAGTCATGGGGAAAGATATGGTTGAAAGGTTGTGAGCACGCATCATGAAAAAGCGGTATCTTTTTTTATGATTTACATTATTTTAGAATATCATATTTACCTCTGATCTAAAAAAAAATCTTGCACTGAACAATCGGCAATTTCATACAGCATACGACCGGTCGCCCCGATCCTGCCGGCAGAGAGGACACAATCCTGCCATTTGACAACCGTGCTTTCTCTAGTTTACAGGAAAAAAGACAGGATCGAGCCCATGAGCGTGACCGCGCACACCTCATCTGGTCCGCTGAGATTATCAAGATATATTGCTTTTTTTTTTGACATTCGGTGATGATTCGAAATATCATAAGGGTATGCCGAAACTGAAACTTCTTGTTGCCGAAGACTCGAAAAGCACCATGGCCCTGTACCAACAGGTTCTTTCAGAGATCCTCTTTGAAAAACGTTTTGCAGTAGACGGTGCAGAGGCACTGGACATCTATAAAGAATGGCATCCTGACATCATTCTGCTTGACTTTATGATGCCGAACGTGAATGGGTTTCAGGCATTAAAGACCATCCGGGAAAAATTAGACGACACAACCACAACCATCATAATGGTCACCTCCATGACCGATAAAAAGGAGATAGTCGCCTGTGCAAAAATGGGTATCCAAGGCTATATTGTAAAGCCGTTTACAAGCGGTACGCTTAACGAAACCATCGTAAAGTGCCACAAGGCCAACACCGCCGGCTGTTCACCAAAACCATAGATTCCACGTAACTATTCAGCGGGTGCCTCTGTGCCTGAGCCGCCAATCAATTACAGCTGTGGCTTGGGATACCCCATTTCATGCAGAACTTCCATGATCTCATCCAGGATCGTGGGACCAGCAATGCTTTTCTGAAATTTCTCCTCGTAGTTTCCCATCACACGACTCCTTGTTCGGTTTTTAACTGTAACTCTATCACCTCGGAACATACAGAGACCACAGAGATTTTTTTATGTGGAGTTTACCTTTTTTGGAGTAAAATAGATTTCACTTCTTTCTCATTGAGACCACAATAATAGAAATAAAAGAACTTGTAACTATACCTGACAACCTGAAAAAAAATGAAAATCCACGAATACCAGGCCAAGGAACTGTTCCGGAAATATTCCATCCCGACCCCGGAGGGCGGTGTTGCAAAGACAATAGAAGAAGCAGTTCTGATTGCCAAAACAATCAAGAGCTATCCGCTGGTGATCAAGGCACAGATCCATGCCGGTGGACGCGGCAAAGGCGGCGGTGTCAAGGTGGTGAATTCTCTGACGGAGCTGAAAAAAACCGCTGAAAAAATTATCGGCATGACCCTGGTGACACCTCAGACCGGGCCGGAAGGAAAAGTTGTCGGCAAAGTCCTGGTCGAGAAGGGACTCACAATAAAAAAAGAACTCTACCTGAGCATCCTGCCAGACCGGGCAACGGCAAAAATCATGATTATCGCAAGCCTGGAAGGCGGGATGAATATTGAAGAGGTTGCAGCAAAAACACCTGAGAAGATCATCAAGATTTCCGTTAATCCCCTTACCGGCATCGAGCCTGGTCACTGCCGTGATATCGCCTCCGGCCTCAAACTTTCGCCTGCCTTGAGAACGAAAATATCCGCCCTTTCCAGCAATCTCTATCGTCTCTTTGTCGAATGTGACTGTACGCTGGTTGAAATCAACCCGCTGGTGATAACCGAGAATGAAGAACTCATTGCCCTTGACGCCAAGATGACAATTGACGACAACGCACTCTTCCGGCACAAGGATCTGGAGAAATACCGAGACATCACTGAGGAAGACCCGGTTGAAGCCGAGGCGGCAAAGTATAACCTCAACTATATCAGCCTTGACGGAACTATCGGTAATATGGTAAACGGCGCCGGTCTTGCCATGGCCACAATGGACATTATCAAGCAGGCAGGCGCGAATCCGGCGAATTTTCTCGATGTAGGCGGCGGCGCTGATGCCGAGATGATCGAAAAAGGCTTTAAGATCATCTTAAGCGACAAAAACGTCAAAGGGATCCTGATCAATATCTTCGGCGGCATCCTGCGCTGCGACGTCCTGGCCAAGGGGGTAGTGCAGGCAGCTAAAAAGACAGGGGTCCCTGTGCCGGTGGTGGTCCGGATGGAAGGGACCAACGTCAAAAAAGGCACAAAGATTCTTGCCGACTCCGACCTGAACCTGATCACTGCCCTTGATCTGAAGGATGCGGCTGAAAAGATTGCTGCGATTGCAAAACACCCCTGAACCTTGAACTAAAAAATGAGCATATTCGTTGACAAAAACACCCGTCTCCTGATCCAGGGCATCACCGGTCGGGAAGGCCGGTTTCATGCCCGGCAGTGCATCCTGTACGGCACCAGCGTAGTTGCAGGCGTGACCCCGGGAAAGGGCGGACAGAAGATGGATAAGACGCCGGTATTTGACACCGTCCGCGAGGCAGTTGGCGCAACGTCCGCCAACTGCAGCATGATCTTCGTCCCGCCGGCCTTTGCCGCAGGCGCCATTATGGAGGCAATTGAGGCTGAGATAGGGCTTATCGTGGCCATTACTGAAGGCATCCCGGCCATGGATATGCTGAAAATTAAAAATTTCCTCGACACCACCGGTTCAAGACTGATCGGACCGAACTGCCCGGGCATTATCACTCCGGGCCAATGCAAGATTGGAATCATGCCGGCGCCGATTCATACCCCAGGTGCCATCGGCGTCATATCCCGGTCCGGCACCCTGACCTATGAGGTGGTCCATCAGCTCTCACAGGAGGGACTCGGCCAGTCCACCTGCCTGGGGATCGGCGGTGATCCGGTGGTGGGGACGAACTTTATCGACTGCCTGAGCGCCTTTGAAAAGGACCCTGAAACAACCGGCATCGTCATGGTCGGTGAGATAGGGGGCACTGCAGAGGAAGAGGCGGCAGCCTATATCTCCGAAAATTTGACAAAGCCGGTGGTAGGCTTTATTGCCGGACTCACAGCGCCTGCCGGCAGACGAATGGGCCATGCCGGCGCCATAATAAGCGGCGGCTCAGGCACGGCCCTGGCCAAAATCGAGGCGATGCGAGCTGCAGGAATCCATGTCTGTGAAGACCTGGGCCGACTTGGAGAATTCTGCGCCGGGCTTTTCAAAAGCTCATAACTCTCACAAAGAATTTTGTAACTATTCAGCGTGATAGCTAAAAGTGTGCAAAACCACCGCTGTTACGGGTTGATCCGGCAATTGAAAAAACACAGGTTGACAGACTTGCAGAAGTAAGGAAGAATCGGGACGACAAAAATGTAGATGCCGCGCTTGGCCCGTCTTAAAAAAACGGCGCAAGGCGCCGACTGGAAAAAGGTCGTCTTTCTCCATCCTCAATCCACCCATGGAGTCTTGATGGAATTCTGCACAAAAACGGATAAGACCGAATGAAGAAAACCTTTGATGACCTTCTGAAGCTCCGTGCTGAAGCACGAATGGGCGGCGGCCAGGAACGTATTGACAAACTGCACGCAAAAGGCCGCATGACCGCGCGTGAACGGATTGATCTTTTGCTTGACAAAGGCAGCTTTGAAGAATTCGACATGTTCAAGACCCACCGCTGCCGCCATTTCGGGATGGAGGAAAAGAAATTCTTAGGCGACGGTGTCGTGACCGGTTATGGCACGGTAACTGGCCGTATCGTCTATGTTTTTGCCCAGGATTTTACCGTGTTCGGCGGTTCTCTTTCCGAGACATTTGCTGAAAAGATCTGCAAGATCATGGACCTTGCCGCCAAAAACGGCGCCCCGGTGATCGGTTTAAACGATTCCGGCGGGGCCAGGATCCAGGAGGGGATTGAGAGCCTGGCCGGGTATTCTGATATATTCTTACGAAACGTCATGTCCTCAGGCGTCATCCCGCAGATCTCAGCCATCTTCGGACCATGCGCGGGAGGCGCGGTCTATTCCCCAGCACTTACCGATTTTTCAATCATGGTGAAGAACAACTCCTACATGTTTCTCACCGGCCCCAAGGTTGTCAAATCCGTCACCCACGAGGATGTGACGGTTGAAGAGCTGGGCGGCGCATCCGTCCATGCATCAAAAAGCGGTGTTGTTCACTATGCTGCCGAATCAGGCGCTGATGCCATTGGATACGTCAAAAAACTCCTTTCCTTTGTGCCGCAGAACAACATGGAGAGCCCGCCGCTGATGCTGACCGATGACCCGCCG
>DAOVSZ010000215.1 GCA_030627725.1 Desulfobulbaceae bacterium | reverse complement strand
GCATGGAGTTTAGGCTAATCTTGTAGCCATACCTGAAAGTTACACAAAATGAAGCTGACCCGAAGAACATTTCTGAAGAACTCGAGCGTTACCTTTGCGGCCTTGCCGTTCGTGACTGATCGGCCTGTCCAGTACGGCATTTTTCAGCAGGTGAGGAACAAGAAAAACTATACCGTTCCCACTGTCTGCAACATGTGCCGGGCCCGCTGTCTTCTTGTATGCGAGGTGCAGGGAAAACGTCTGGTCGGTGTTTCCGGAAATCCGAAAAATCCTTTTAACGGCGAAAAGGTTTGCGCTCGGGCAAAGGCCGCCGCCATGCTCGTCAACGATCCGGACCGGCTCAAATATCCCTATAAGCGAGTTGGAAAGCGAGGTGAAGGGAAATGGGCCAGAATAGAGTGGGGCGAGGCCATTGACACTATTGCCATGCATATTGAGAAAAGCCTTGATCGGTACGGTCCGGAAAGTCTTTCTCTTTTTGCCAAAGGCCCTTCTTCGACGTATGTGCGTGAACTCTTCGAAGAACTGGCTGTCCCTCATATCAACGATCCGGAAATTGAACAGTGCGGTTCAGCCCGTGATGTCGGATTTGGCCTTACTTTCGGGAATGCTCCGGGTCATGCGGTCCGCCCGGATTATGCGAATACGGAATGTATATTTCTGCTCGGGAGTCATATTGGAGAAAATGTTCAGGTCCCTGAGGTCAAGGCTCTGATAGATGCAAGGGCAAACGGGGCAAAACTCATCGTTGTCGACCCGAGAGTCTCCGTCATTGCCTCGAAAGCCGATCTGCATCTTATGATCAGGCCGGGTACGGACACCGCTCTTCTGCTGGGTCTGATAAATTTTATTATAGCAAACGATCTCTATCATACTGACTTTATCACCGCTCATGCCCTCGGGTTTGCCGAGTTGAGAGAACATGCCGCACGCTATCCGCTTGAACGCGTCTCATGGTTGACCGACATACCGGTTGACCAGCTTATTCGTGCCGCCGGACTGTTGAGTTCTCATGCCCCGGCAACAGTGATTCATCCGGGCGGTCATACGGCCTGGTCCGGGGATGATGTTCAGAGGGTGCGGGCGCAGGCGGTCCTGGCCGGGTTGCTGGGCTCCTGGGGAAATAAGGGGGGGCTCCTGGCGCATTCTGATTTCTCCTCCGGTTCTGGAGAAGAGACCAGGGGGGCCTCGGATTTTCTTTTAGACCGCAGGAGGCATTCCTCCGTGATGCTGAAAAAGGCCCTTAAAGGGGAGACAAAGGTGCTTGGCTGCTGGGGCCAGAATCCTTTTCACGCCTATCCAAATCCATACCGCACTGCTGCTGCATTCAAAAAGGCCAAATTCGTCTTTGCCTGTGACGTACTGCCGACCGAGCCGTCGCTCTATGCTGATATCATTCTTCCGGAAACCACCTTTTTTGAACGTTCCGATATCCTTGAAACCTGGTCTGATGATGAACGGACAGTGGTTGCCTCCCGCTATGCAGTTGTTTCACCGCGGTTTGATGTAAAGGACCCGTATTGGATTGTCAAACACGTGAGTGACAGGCTGGGCAGAGGCAAAGGGTTTCACTATAAAAACGTCCTGGAACGATTGAATGAGCAGCTTGCCGGCTACGGGTTGACGATTGATGAGCTTTTTCTCATGGGCGGCGTTGCCGTCTTCTCAAATACCGTTCAAGCCCGGGAGAACGTTTCAGAGCCTGCGCCTGCGGCAATTGATGCACCTCCTGAGATCAGAGAAGATGCGGCAATGGATGAAATTGATGCGGACGAAGTCTTCCAGAACATGGATCGGTTTTTCCCCGAGCCCAAAATATCGGACGTTACGTTCGCGACCCCGAGCGGTAAAATTGAATTTTATTCCAGGCAGCTGAAAGAGTTGGGCCTTTCCCCACTGCCCGAGTACAGTCCCCCTACACTTCCTCCTTCAGGGTACGCCCGGCTTCTTTCAGGGAAAAGTCCTGTCCATACCGGCAGCAGTACGATGAATAATCAGTGGCTGCTCCGGGAGGCGGGAGAGGGTGAGATCTGGGTCAACACGCAGGCTGCCGGGAAGATGGGCGTGTCGGACGGGGAGGAGTTGTTTCTGGAGAATCAGGACGGGATCAGGTCGAAGAGGCCTGTACGTTTGAAGGTGACGCCCGGCATCCGTTCTGATTGCGTGTATATGGTGCATGGCTTCGGTTCGGCCTCTTCTCATTTACGCAAGGGATATAACCGTCGTGTTTCAGACACCTCTCTGATGTTGCGAGGCTCATCCGACCCTCTTACAGGAGCGCGCGGGACGAGGCTTAATTTTGTGCGTTTTTTTAAAAACGGCAGACCTCTTGATTTCCCAGCTCTTGACACTCCTCATGAAGAGTTGCAACAGGCGCCTCTCTGGCGGGAGGACCGGAAGTTTTTTGAGAATGACGCATGAAAGAGCACGGCAAATGTTGTACAGAGGATGGTGAGAGACGGTCTTTTCTTACGAGCAGCTGGGGCTGGCTCAAGCTTGCGGCCTTTGTGTCGTTATTGCTTCCTTTTTTTCGATTTATCTCCGACCGGATTCCGAGAAAGAAACGGTACGTCAAGGTCGAAAAGAACCTGGCTGTAGTCGGCTACCATATTGACACGGAATTTGTTCTTTTTGATAATGCTTCCGGGATCTGGGCCGTGTCGCGTACGTGTACGCACCTTGGATGCCGTCTTCATTACAGGGAAAAGGACCACGTCCTGATCTGCCCGTGCCATCAGAGCATTTTTACATCAGTCGGCAAACGGATTGACGGCCCTGCCAAGAAAGACCTGCCGGTCTATGTTGCCACCAGAATGGAAGGCAAAGATAAGCCGGAATATATTATAGAAATGTAATGATCTTGAAAGCCCTTGATTCCGGATACTTGAAAAAGAAATTCCTGCAGTTTCAATGGGGCGGGAACAGTCTGGTCGCACTCTGTGTCTCGGTTTTTTCCGGGATTGTTCTGTCTTTGCAGTATAATCCCGCAGAACCTTATTTTTCAGTAAACTCCATTGATATTATGCTCCCTTTCGGGGCCTTCTGGCGTTCTCTTCATTTCTACTCAAGTCAACTCTTCTTTCTGCTCTCTCTTGTTCATCTGACCGCGATTTTTATTTCGGGATATCATATTCAGCTGACGAACTGGCTGCGCCTGATCGGGTCGCTGCCGGTTATTATTCTGCTTCTCTTTACAGGATATGTGCTGCGGGCTGATGCGACCGGGGAGTCTGCCGGTATTATTGCGGAGAATATTGTTCTGTCTGTGCCTTATTTGGGAAATGTGAGTAACGAACTTCTTTTTGCAATCTCAACAGAAGGCTTAAAGCGCGTCTATGCCAACCATATGATCGGCCTGTGTGTGTTGTGGCTTGTTCTGTCCTGGGACCATGTCCGCCGCTATAGCGTTGTCTGGAGGCAGCATGGCGTGTTGCTTGTCGGTTTGTTTGTCTTCTGTCTTTTGTTAGACGCCCCCATGGAACCGCATCATCCCGGTGTCTTTCATATAGCAGGTCCCTGGTTTTTTCTCGGCATGCAGGAGTTGCTGCGGTACATTCAGCCCTTCTGGGCCGGGATTGTTTTTCCGGTTACGCTTCTCGCTGCTTTAGCCGTTATGCTGTCCGAGAAATGGAGGAGATATGCCGTGGCCTATGTCTTTGTCTGGCTTGGCGGCTATTCGGTGTTGACATTTTTTTCTTTGATAAGGTAGAAACTAATGGAACCTATCGAAATGGAGATAAACGGGGTGCTTGATCTGCACACCTTTCAGCCCCGGGAAGTAAAAGACCTTGTTCCGGACTATCTCCATGCATGTCTGGAAGAAGGGATAACAGAGGTCAGGATCATCCACGGCAAGGGGACCGGGACCTTGCGGAGGACAGTGCATGCAGCCTTGGAACGGATGCCGGAGGTTGGATCATACCGTCTTGCCCCTGAAAATGCCGGGGGATGGGGGGCTACCTTGGTAACGCTGCATTTGAGGCACAGATAAGCGAAGACTTCGAAGACACAGGTAAGCGAGCCCGCGAGACTCCGAAGGCAGAAGGCACAGATGCACAAAGGCTAGCCAAAGATATTCGATATTCAAATAAGTAGAAGTAGTTTTGCTCCCCCTGTCAGGGGGCTTCCTGAGGCCTCCCGCTCTGAGGGAGGAGACTCACTTTTACGGCAGCGGAAGTTTTATCGTAAACGTTGCCCCTCTGTTTTCGTTGTTTTCAACCTGAATAGCGCCGCCATGGTGGTCGATAATCTGCCAGACTATTGCCAGGCCGAGTCCGGTGCCGTCCTCACGCGTGGTGAGAAAAGGTTCATAAATTTTGTCTATGATTTTCTCAGGGATCCCCGCTCCTGAATCCTTGACTTGTATCAGTGTCCATGCCTTGTTGTTTTCCTGATCTTCCCTGGCAGAGATGATGATTTCTCCCTCTGCATCGCCGATGGCCTGATAACTGTTGGTGATCAGGTTGAGGAATATCTGTTTGGTCTGGTTGGGGTCTGCCCAGCAATCGAAATTCTCTTCCATATCAATGTGAGGCCGCCAGTTTCGGTCCCAGTTTGGGGCCTGCTCCAGCGTCTGAAACGTTTCCCGAAGCAGCTTCGGCAGTGAGAACCACCTCTTTTCCGGAGAGACCGGCTTGGAGAACTGGAGGAATTCGTTGATCGTAAGTTCAAGCCGGTCTGATTCACGGATGATGATATGCATCAGTTTTTCATTGACAGGTGACAAGGTTTCCTGACTGAGCACCTGCGCTGCGCCGGAAATGGCAGCAAGCGGATTTCTGAATTCATGCGCGATTCCGGCGGCCATCTTACCGATGCCGGCCATTTTTTCAGCCTGACGGACCAGATTTTCCATTTTTTTGATCTGACTCAGGTCCTGGAATGTGTAGACCCGGCTGTTTTCCATGCTGTCGGGCATGTTGAGCCTCGCGCTTGAGTATCCAACCGGAATTTTTTCTCCGTCTCTCCGGACCAGATCAATGACCGGACGGATAGGATCATTATCAACTTCTTCCAGACCCGGGAATCTGTGATCAATAGACTCGCCGAGGATCTCGTTGTTTGTAAATCCGGTAATATCCTCAGAGGCATTGTTGAACGAGGTGATCCGGCCGTTATGGTCAACAGGGATAATGCCTGAGGTAATCTTGTGGAAATTCTGTTTGTTAAGAAGGGCAAGGCGGTCAAGGTCCAGGGTTGTCCTGGAAAGGGCCTCTTCCGTTCTTCTGAAACGGGCGGACAGGATCGAACTTAAGAAGGAGACGAGAAAGAAGGAGAGTCCTGGAACATCGGCCAGGTTAATGACAACCTTTATGTTATGCAAAGGGGAGTGTAAATCGTAAAAGATTTCAGGATAATATCCAAGGTATTCAAAAAAGAGTATCCCCCCGTAGCATGCTGTGCAGATGGATGCAATGG
>DAOVSZ010000238.1 GCA_030627725.1 Desulfobulbaceae bacterium | reverse complement strand
TCGACTTTAGGTCTGTTCAGTCAATACTCAACACATATCTTTTAATGATACCATGCCATGAACACCCTCCGCAAGAAAACAAAAAAAAGCAGAGCCATAATGGCTCTGCTTTTTTTATTTCAGTAAAGAATCGCGTTAACGCACAACTGATGAATTGTCATCGAATCATGAAAAATTAAGGTACTACGCCTCACCCGCTGTATGATACCGCAAAAAACGTTCTAATTGATGTTTTTGTTCACTCGTAAGGCTACCGAATTTCACACTGAACCTTCGCATTTTTATAATACTGAAAGGTGAGTCATAGACTGAAACATCGTCGGATACTTTCTCAAAAGGAACTTTCTCGAGATAAAAATCATCCCTGCTTAAAAATATATCTAACTCATTATTTGTCTCATCCATGGTAGAAGTTTTGGCAATGTACCGAAACGAAAGCCCCCCCATGCTGATGTCAACTATTTGACCAAGACGAGCGGATGTTGCAACAATAGCATCCTCTTTTAAGCGATACCTCTTATGCTCTCTTCTCTCTGTAGCTTTTTCTATTACATTCATAATATTAGCAACTCTCTTAAGAAAAAATCATCCTTAACGATAATCAATTTATTGTGTAGTGTGGAAGAGTAAATTCCTTAACAATACTAAAATATAAGCAACTTTAATGCCATCAACAAAAACAAACCTCTTAAAGAACCAATATTGACAAACTCGCAAAAAGTCGAATGCGAAGAATTCGTCCTCAATGATTTCAATAGGATATAAAGGGTTAACGCGTCCGTCTCGCGCTTTTTGCGAGACCGACAATATTCTGAAATCACTTATTTTTTCATCTGCAAAAGATAAATCTCTTGAACCGAATTCCGGGAAAAACGACCAAAAAATCCGGAAAACCGGAAATTACCACTTCATCATAAACCTTCTCGCAAAGTTGATCAGCTCACAGATAAGAGAACTTTTGTGAGACTCCGAAAAGTCAAAAAAAAGAAGTCTCATTGCATTCGCTTATCTGCGAAACCGACAAAAGTTCATCTGATAATAAGCAGTTAGGAAGCTCTGAAAAAAGAGTATTATACATCCGAAAAAATATCAAATAAAACTATACATCCATCATCTTGAAATGATATAACTATAAGTAAGAGGGAGAGTCTAACACCTAATAGAAAAGTATCAGTAAAACCGATACAATATTTTCATCACGAGGCTCATTCCCCAAGAAAAGCAGGGTCATAGTACTGGTCCTGCTTTTTTTTTGCCTTGTCACTCACCTCTAGTGCCGCGTAAATCATAAACTGACGCATCTTACTTGTTATTTGACGCGCCAACCGCGTTACGACTTCTGTTACATAGCGCTGCTATGCGCCGTCAGTCGCGCCTTGTTGGCACGCCAAATCACTTCGCAATCTTGCGACACTTTATGGTTTACGAGGCACTAGTGCCGCGTCAAACATTAACTGGTTGCCGATTCTGACATCTTTCATCTTCAGGAAAGATCCGAAATCCTACACGCCGACCTGGGGCCGGGTTTGTACGATATAGAACCGACCGGCCGCATAAGCGCCTTCAATGTCCTGAGGAACGCCTCCCATGATATTTTCGACCTCAATGCCGATCTTTGTGATCGTGCGCAAGAATTTCTTCCGAAACTCCTCCTGCCATAAAAGGGGACTCCCGACATAGTCCGGGTATTTTTCAAGGGGCGCATCCAGCAAGACGCTGTCGTAGAGACCAGCCCCGGCATAATCATCAAGGTCCTCGCCATTGGAGTCGGAGCGGATGATCAGCCCGCTTCCTTTCTGGATCAGGCTTTTGCCGGGATAGGAAACAATGCTCGGATGAAGACGCTTACCTTTCACGCAGGTAAAGCTTAAGGCCCGTCCAGGATAGTTGCCGCTGCAAATCGTCTCACCCAAACCCAGGACTATCTCGGCATAGAGTTCATTCCTGTTGCCGCTAAAGGGATGAGCAGTATGGATCACAAAGGCGTATTCCGCATCAACAACCTTCTGGATCAGAACAGCCATATGAAGTTTGTCATGCGCAAGCCGCCATTTTTGCCTGCTCCAATAGGCACGCTCATTCCATTTTGAGGCCCAGACATGCTTGATCCGCGTCCAGAAAACCTCCCAGTCCGACGGCCAGGCAAGACCCTCATCAGCCATAACCTTCTTCAGTGATGTGCGAAGCTCTTCCGGTGCGTTCAATTTTTTTAAATTTTCACGTAAAAAGGGAAGGGTCTTCTCGGGATTGTGTTCCAACTCGTGCGTGAGCCTGTTGTACTCTTTAAGGAGGGCCTTGTTCCGCGGCAATGCATGCACCCTTTCAGAGACGCAAAAGGGGACGGCAACAGATAAGGGCAGATGCATCCATGCAGGCAGTTTCCCCTTAAGCTTTGTGAGTTGCAGAGACTTTCCACCAACAAGCTTGTCAGTAAACTCCTTGCCGGCAACAGCGTAGCTTGCAAAGCTGACCGGCCGGCAGCTGACAGCGGGCATCGTGATCTTCTTGGCAGTTTTGCGGCCGGCCTTTCCTTTGACCCTGACAAACTCTACATCACCAGCTGGGGTTACCGTAAGCTTAACGCTCTGCCCTTTGCAGGACTTGAGTTCATCAATAATTTTTGGTTCATAACAGGTTGCAAACAGAATATCGGCATTTCTGGCCCGCACCGAGACATGGGACAAGATGTCCACCCCGCAACCGGTAATCACTGCAACCACTCCTTCAGGGACCTCTTCCTCACCCCGGACCCTGTCGGTCAGAATCACGGTGGAACGCTTGTATTTCTTGCCCTGCACAGCAGAGAGATCGGCAATTTCCAGACATCCCGCCGCATCGTTGTGGCTGATGATCTGCCAGTTGCCCAGGTCCGCGACCTCCCGCAGGATCGGGTCGATGTGACGGAGCAAAAGGGACAAGACATACGCCGAACTGCCGCGGACAACTTCCTGGTTGAACAACTCAATGGTCCAGTCCTCAGCCTGAAAAGCGTTCCCTAAGTGTTCGGCCTTAGGCTGCAGAAGGGTGTCATAATAATCTATAAAGCTGCCCAGGGCCCGGGTAACCCTGTCGAGTACTGAACGTGCATGAAGGGCCCACTCGCGATCAAAACCAGCCTTTTTGGAGAGGCGCCGCCAATGTTGACAACAGGTGTTCAGCTGGTCATCAGCATGAACAAATAAAAGATTTTCCATCAGCAGACCGATTATTTCCATCAGGTGTTCTTTCCCGGATTCCCGATGGATGGTACGCTCCACAACCAACCGCAGAAACTCCTCAAGGGCCAGGTCCAGATAAAGAACGGCCCGAGTTCGATGCTCATCCAGGTCCGAGCCCAGCAGATCCATTAAGGCCCGACGCACGTCTGTTATGGCAAGCAGATAATCCTTTGTCGGCCAGTTATCATCCCGGCCGTTATAAATGTTCCATACCCGCCCCTGCAGCCGGTCGTCCAGGCAGTATTCAGCGGTCTGCACAGCGCTGAAAAGATCGGTGGCCGAGTACACCGACTTCAGTAACTGCAGATACTTTTCAAAATCATGAATTAATCCATCTCTGATGTGGGGCGCAAAATCCGGGTCAGTCACGATCGGCCGTTCAAAACTTTCCAGCCGCGCTTTCGTGACCCCGCCCCTGGAAAGCGTGTCATAGAAAGCGCCTACGTCGCCGTTGTTGTATAAAAAGGCAAGATAGGCCTCACAGATGACAATATCATCAGGGGTGGCGTTATTATGAAGTTTCTGGTGCCACTCCTCCATAAAATGGCCGGTAACCTCTTTGATCCTGTGGCGGTGCATAATCTGCAGGATTTCGTCACGGATCCGCTGGCCTTTCCCGACTTCCCCTCCCCGGCCCACGGTGGAGAGAGCTAAACGAATTATTTCTCGACCGGCAGGCCCGCTGTCTCTATAAACGGTTGCCAGTTTCAACGTCAGGCGTTTCTGGGCATGACTCAGTTCTCTGGGCTGGGTATTATAATTGCGCTGCCAGTCAAGCTGCCTGATGGCTGAATACCGAAGCCATACAAAAACAAGGGCCATGGCTTCTAAATCGCCGCCAACCCGGTCTAACAGGTCATGGCACAGGTTGAACCGATGCATCAGGG
Organism: Desulfobulbaceae bacterium; assembly: GCA_030627725.1. Taxonomy (GTDB): domain Bacteria; phylum Desulfobacterota; class Desulfobulbia; order Desulfobulbales; family DAOVSZ01; genus DAOVSZ01. The sequence goes on along the minus strand of DAOVSZ010000238.1, from coordinate 942 downwards.
TCCAGGAATTACGGCCCGTTTCCTTCTGAATGATCTCGTCGGCAAGATCAGCGAGTTCTCCGGTTTCAAAAACAGCGTCCTCGTGCGCGACGCGCTTTACCGGAATGAAGAAATTCCCCTGTTCCGGCGTCAACCATTCTCCCTGATCGGTCTGGAGCAGGACAAAAGTCAGGCCCAGTGCCGCATCATCCTCTTGCCACGCAAGCTGCAACCTGTTCAACCCATTTGAAAAGACAAAATGGGTCTGTACCGCCCGCTCATCATGTGCGATCGTGCCAGTCGGCCGGAGCGCTTTTGCAGGCAGTTTCCACTCATACCGTGACTGTTCAGCCACGCCCCAATGTAAAACCAGGGGGCCGGAAATATCGGTAAGCAAGGTAATCAGGAAACGGTCGGCTTCCTGCATCACGGCCACGGCCAGCTCCCGGCCGGCAAGGGCAAAGGACTGCTGAGAAACAACCTGTTTTTGAGAAGTCTCTCCAGCAAGGGTCTGGGCGGGTGAAAGCAATGACTCGCCTGCCTGCGGCAGTCGGACAGAAAAATTGTTGCCGTGGTTATTGTCCCAGTAGTTTTCCAGCGGGAAAAAAAGGACAAAGGAGAGCACAGAAAAATCCCGTTTCAACGCCAGTTCAATGTGTATCCGGCCCTCCCCTTTTTGCAGCACAAATGGGGTGTGCGCCGCATCATGGCTAAAAACGGTCGTTGCAGGCGGAAGGCTATGCTCAGGGGGCAGTTGCCAGGGCGCCTGCAGGTTGCTGCAAACGCCCCAGTGCAGCACACATTTTTTTTTACTCTTCAGGGCCAGGGTCACCAGCAGATGCTTGTCAGTCATCCTTCTTTCTATCTGCAGGGAGAGTCCCTGACCTATTTTCAGATCTTCAGTTATCTTCTTCATATGATTTTTTTGATGGGTATGTCCTCAAATGGTGTGAGGGGTGGAGG
>DAOVSZ010000325.1 GCA_030627725.1 Desulfobulbaceae bacterium | reverse complement strand
CAACGGATGAGAGATAACCGCCACATAATAAGAATCGACCTTCCCCACATTCCCTTAACATGTCATTTGCCATACCTGAAAACATCAACACCTGATGTGTTCATGGTAGGCAGAGACATCAAAAATAGTCAAGCGGGAATGCAGTTCAATCTCCAAGCCGCTTCAGCCGTTTTTGTATATCCTCGCCGATTACGGAGCTGTCCTTGTCAGGAACGTCAAATTTCTCAAATACCTTTTTCCAGTCGGAAACGGCCTCTTGAACTTCGTTCATTATTGATTGGGCCCGTTCTTTTCTTTTCAGCCCAAAATACTTCGCTTCCTGCAGAACTGTGTTTCGGGTCGGACTCCTGTTTTCAAAACCGACCCTTAAAACATGCTCCCTATTGAAACCAATGTTGGGGACAAGATCATATGCAGGGCTCAATCTCCAGCCGGATTCACCGCAAATCATACTGAAATTTTTCAGATGGTCATCCGTATTGCCGATCATGATATTAAAAATCATCTGACGGTAGAGTCTTTCAACATCTTGAGCCGGTTCTGCCGAGATACGTCTGACCACATCGGCAATATCCCGGTAACTCAAATTATAATACCCGTCAGCGCTCAACAATGTCTGCAGGCTGACGAGATGATTGCGTCCCCTGCCGGAACTCACATCAAAGCGTTCCACGAGCAGGACCTTTCGGGAAGCGCAATGGATCATTGCCGTTAGCGCCGGACCAACGCCGGCCACAGAAGCCATCTCCATGGCTGCCGCTTCAAGGGCCACGACATCGAACTGATCGCGAACAGAGGAAAACTTGGCAATATAAAATTTGCCATTACCGTCAACAAGAGCTTTGGGGCGTGCCCCTCCGGGTGAACTTCCTGCCTGAAAAAGAAGAGCAAGTTCATCTCCTCCACTGTCTGGATTCCGATCAAATTGCTCTGCGAGCCGGACAATCTTGTCAAGATCACTGATGCCGACGCCTGTCTCTGAACAAGGGGGTTCTCCCTCCTCACCATACCTGAGCGCCCCCATTCCCTGACGGCCAAGGACCTGAAGAAGATACGGCGCTCGCTGCCGATCTCTTGCTAATTTGTATTTCCGGACCATAAGTTTCCTGCCCCAGTCATCAGGGAGACTGTCTTCAAAAACTCCATGGATCCCGGCAAAAGGTCGGTCTGCACTGAATATCTCTGATGAAAACGGCAGATGAATCGGATCGAGGGGGACCGCCTTAGGATGGACCGGATAATCAGGATCGTAACGAAACTGCCCCATGAGCGCGCCCTGCGCATCCGGATCATCCACAACCAACTCGCCTGCTTTTATCTTCTCACCCGAGGGCGTGGTCAGCCACACAGAAAGCCTGATCATCTCTCCTTCTTCCTCCTGCCGCCGGCCCGCCGGCGGACCTTTGCCTTTTTGTCAAACCTGGCAAAAAGATTTTCCTGTTCAGCGAAAACATCTTTCCAGGTACTGAGCCTGTTCAGAATATTGCCGGCAACAAGCCAGTAGCCTATTGGCACGGAAGGAGAACCTTTTTCCATTTTACTGTAGGACTGGCGAGTCAGTCCAAGTCGCTGCGCAAAAATCTCCTGGCTCTCATTACGCTCCAGACGCGCCTCTTTCAACCTCCTGCCAAACAGCTGCAGCATGGATTGCATCTCATCATTAATGTTAATCATATTTAACTTTATATAATATATTTTATACTTTTGTAAACAATAATTAACAAAAAACAGTGAGAATCACGGAGAGCTGAGAAGGAAGACTGAGGGTCAAGGAAGGCTGAGGCTTGGTATTTTGACTTTTGAGAATGCGTCCCTGGTTCTGAAATATGGAACGGATCGTCAAAGCTTTGCAGCGCGAGATTTTCGACGGGAAATGGGACACTATTTTTTAATTGGGGTCTGGCGGGACGGAGTGAGTTTATTAACTTAAAACAAAGCGACCGAGGATTTTCTTCTATAAGCGTTTATTTTTTTGCTCTTGAAAGAGATCTGAAAATCGGAGACTGCGGGTAGGATGTGTGATTCTTCCACCGATAAATCGTTAGACGCAAAAGTCAAAAAAGCTCCCTTGTTAGATCAGATTTGAATTTTACACATTTTTTTATGCACTGCTTGAAACCCAATCCCCTAAAGCTTCTCTATACGCCTCTTTCGTCTCAGCATTGAAGCAAACGAGAATCACCCTTTCAAGCGCCGGATTGTCGGCGAGCGCCTTTTCTATCTCACGTACCGCAATTTTTGCCGCCCCTTGCTTTGGAAAGCCATAGACCCCGGTGCTGATAGCAGGAAATGCGATTGTCTTCAAATCATACTCTCTGACAAGGACGAAACAAGAGCGATAACAGCTTTCCAGAAGCTCTGCTTCGTTATTTTCTCCGCCTCTCCAGATCGGACCGACCGTATGGATCACATGACGCGCAGGAAGATGATATCCTCCGGTAATTTTGGCATCCCCGGTCACACATCCGCCAAGCCCCCGGCACTCAACAAGAAGATCCGGCCCAGCCACTCGATGAATAGCGCCGTCCACCCCGCCGCCGCCAAGCAGAGACTCATTGGCCGCATTGACAATGGCATCCACCTTAAGGGTCGTGATGTCTCCCTCAAAGAGTTCTATCTTTGCTTGAGTCAACGGAGTTCTCCTTCTGCCGTAACTGTTCAGCTGCACCCCATCTTTGAACGATCAGGCCTGCTCACATAGGCGGGCTATAGACTCGCAAGCCTGCTTGTCCAAACCTGGGGCACATCTGAACAGTTACAGGATGGTGTTTATGGCAAGTTTTCAGCTCCACCTGAATAGTTACCTTCTGCCTTCTGCCTAAAGACCTTAGTATTTTCTGTCCGCATACCTCAGCCAGCCTCCGGCCAGAAGCAGGTCCCGATCAAAGGAAGTGAGGATAAAATCAAAAGAGGCTTCCTCGTCTCCTTTTGCCTCGAT
>DAOVSZ010000244.1 GCA_030627725.1 Desulfobulbaceae bacterium | reverse complement strand
TATTCTACAGTCCTGGGAGAGGCAAGCGGGGTATCGAAGACGGTCTCAAGAATCTCTTCCGAGATGATTCCGCCCCGCAGCAGATGCTCCTGCAGGATTACATTCTTCAGCTGCACCTGTGCCGCATCAGAGGCATGCTGCAGATCACACCCGCCGCATCTCTGATAATGAAGACACCGGGGCTCGACCCGGTCGGATGAAGGTTCAATGATCTCAACAGGCAGCGCTTCCACATAGGTCTTCTTTTTCCTGACCACACGGATCCGGACCCGTTCACCGGGAAGCACATAAGGAATGAGCGCCACCATGCCATCCGGAAGGTGCGAAAGCCCGAGCCCACCCGCGACAACCTTCTCAACTGTAATGATCTTTTCTTTTTGCATGCCTCTCTTTTTATAAAAAAAATTGTGACGGCTCGCTATCTAAAAATCGTTGAGTGGTCCGAAGAAGAGCAATGTTGATACCCTCAGCGAAAAATCAAATTTTTCGGTTGCAATCAAACCAATTTCGTCTATATAATTCCCATAGGATAAATTCGCTTATAATGAGACAAATCACACATTCACTTATATGCAATGGAGGAAGGAAAATGAACGTAAAAGAAATCAGACACAAAGCAAAAACAATTGGAATCAAGGCTGGAAAGATGAGAAAGACGGATCTCGTCAGGGCCATTCAGACTCAGGAAGGGTACACGCCCTGTTTCCAGACCGAGAAGATGTCATGCGATGAGAACACATGCTGCTGGCGCAGCGATTGCGTTCACTGATCTTACACACGACATACAAATTCATAGCGCTTCCGGAGTGAAGGAAACGACATCATCGATTTTCTTTGCTCCGGAAAAAAGCATTGCCAGCCTGTCCACTCCCAAGGCAATTCCAGATGCCTCGGGCATGGCAGCGAGCGCGTCAAGGAATTTTTCCGGCATAGGCCCGGGATCTCTGCCAAGGGCACTGATCTTCTCTCTTTCCCGAGCAAATCGACTTCGCTGTTCATCAGCATCCGTCAACTCGGAAAATCCATTTGCCAGCTCCATCCCGCTGATATAGATCTCAAACCGTTCCGCCACTTGAGGATCGTTCTCCTTCACTCGCGCCAGAGCGCCGAGTCGGGCCGGATAATCGTATAAAAAAACCGGTCGTTTCATGCCGAGTTTCGGTTCGATACGCGCTGTCAGCACCTCATCGAATTGATCACGGTCCAATGCATCCTGGACCGACATATCGGCATACATGCCAAAGGCATCTTCAACGCGGAGTCTTTCCCAGGGAGATGTCAGCGGGATTATTCTTCCGTCCTGCTCTATCCCTCTGCCGGCGTTTATCTTCTGATCGAGAAAACGAAACAGTTCTTCACACTCCTCCATCAGATCGAGATAGTCGATCCCTGTCCGGTACCATTCGAGCATGGTGAATTCAGGAAGATGCCTGTGCCCGCGTTCCGACCTTCTGAAGCACTTGCAGATCTGAAAGATTTTGGGAAATCCCTGCGCCAGCAGACGCTTCATACAGAGTTCAGGGGATGTCTGCAAAAACCATCCGTCTGCCGGTTCGGGTTCGATATACGCCTCAGGGGCGGGCGCCGGGATACGAACAGGGGTATCAACTTCGAGATACCCCCGGTCAATGAAAAAGCGGCGTATTGCTTGGATAAAAACAGCCCGCTGTACAAGGCCGTGGGAGGTGATCATATGCTATTCGAAGATGAAAAAAATCGTAAACAATGAATTTGAGGTTATTACTGTAAACCGCAAACTGTAAACGGTAAACTTGTCCAGAGCAGATGCATAGATGGCCACCTTCATACATAAATAACTGAAGAAAACTTCTCTAGATAAACTCTGCTGCTTATTCCTTCACCCGCGTTATATACATCCCTGTCCGGGTATCAATCTGGATCTTGTCACCCTCTTCGACAAACGGCGGGACCTGAACCTGATAGCCTGTTTCCACTGTCACCGGCTTGGTGTCACTGCCGCTGGTATCACCCTTTGCCCACGGATCCGCCCTGGTTACCTTGAGGTTGACGAAGTTCGGCAGGGTCACTCCGATCGGGTTGTCGTCATGGAGAAGGACCTGCGCCTCCATGTTGTCTATGAGAAAATTTACGTTCTCGCCAAGACTCTCCCTGGTGATAAAAAGCTGTTCGTAATTCTTCGTGTCCATGAAGTGATACTCATCACCCTGCGAGTACAGAAACTGCATGGTCCGTTCCATGAGCGGCGCCTTTTCAAACTTGTCATTGGAGCGATAGGTCCGCTCAAACTGATTGCCGTTGATCATGTTCCGCAGCTTTGTGCGGTAGAGGGCCTGCCCCTTGCCGGGTTTTGAAAATTGGAAATCAGTTACAACGTACGGATCTCCGTCAATCTGAATCTTCAGGCCTTTTCGTAAGTCAGATGCGTTATACATTTTTAAAAACTCCGATAAATGATGATATGCAACGAAAAAAATTCTTCAAACATAACCTCTCTATTTACATGGAAACAGGTAACTTTTCAAGCTGTATTCAAATGAGATGGAGAGACACTCGTCAACTCCTGAGACAGAATCTGTTTTTTTGGGGATAAAAAATGCGCGACTTTGTGTATAATGCCACCTCATGAAAAAAAGACCGCTCCATAAAAAAATCAGAGATCACCTTTTTTTCCTTCTGCTGCAGCTCATCATCATGATGCTGCGCCTGATGCCGCGGCGAATGGCTATCGGCTTCATGAAATCGACAGGAAGGCTCATCTTCCGGCTTGCCGGGAGCGAACGGACCAGGACCATCCGTCAGCTTACCATGGCATTGGGGAAGGAGAAAACAGCTTCTGAAATTGAGTCGATCGCCTGCCGGGTCTTCATGCACTTTGCCGCCATTTCGGTTGATTTTGTCCGTCTGCCGGATATCATCAGGCAAGGCATCAACACTCTGATTGATACGCAAGGCATGGAGCATCTGGACAAGGCAATGGCTGAGAAAAAAGGCGTTATCATGATCACGGGACATTTCGGAAACTGGGAACTGCTGGGGGCCTGGCTTGCGCAGAACGGATATCCTCTAAAGGTTGTGGGAACGTCTCTCGATGACCCGCGTCTTGATGCCCTGGTTGTCAGAAACCGAAATGCCGCGGGATACACCAACATTGCCCGAGGGAAAGGGACACGAGAGATCATCCGCACCTTAAGGCAGGGCCACGTCATCGGCATGCTGATCGACCAGGACACCGAGGTCCAGTCACTCTTCGTCAACTTCTTCGGTCGGCCGGCATACACGCCAACCGGCGCTGCGGTGCTCGCAAGAAAACTGAACGTGCCGATCATTCCCATCTTCATGCCAATGAATGAAGATCTCACCTACAGCATCGAATGCGGAGCGCCGCTTGACCTGCAGCAGACAGAAAACGAGGAGGAGGACATCCTGACAAATACCCAGAGATGCACCGATGTTATCGAAGAGATGATCCGACGCTCCCCCTCGCAATGGGTTTGGATGCACAAACGCTGGCACAAACAACCTGCTGACAACAGTGACGGATATGTATTGAAGGAGATTTAGACCCCTAAGGTTCGCCCAAGGTCAACACCGGATGGATACTGAAAGGTCCGAAGTTCAAACTCCGGCACGACTGCCAGGATATGGTCGAAGATATCAGCTTGTATTCCTTCGTAGTTCGCCCACACCGTATCTCTTGAAAAGATATATATTTCGATCGGAAGCCCCTGCGATGTCGGAGAAAGATGCCGCACCAGGAAGGTCATATTCTGGTGGATCTCAGGATGACTCCTGAGATATGCCTTGATGTAAGCGCGAAAAACACCGACATTGGTCTGACGCCTGCCATTAACAAGAACAGCTGTATCCGTATCCTTGCCTTGGTTATACGCTTCTATCTCTGATTTTTTTTCCTCAAGATACTCCTTGATCAGCTCATAGCGGGAAAATCGATCGAGCATCTCGTCCGTGCAGAATGTGATCGAATTCATATCAATAAAGATGGACCGCTTGATCCGTCGGCCGCCGGATTCCGCCATGCCGCGCCAGTTTTTAAATGAATCAGAGACCATGGCATAGGTGGGAATGCTCGTAATGGTCTTGTCCCAGTTCTGTACCTTCACCGTATGGATGGAAATATCGACAACATCACCGTCAGCGCCGAATTTCGGCATTTCGATCCAGTCACCGATTCGCACCATGTCATAGGCATGAATTTCCAGACTTGCGACAAAACCAAGGATGGTGTCCTTGAAGACCAGCAGGAGGACAACGGTGAGTCCGCCCAGCAGACTCAAAATGCCCCAGGGAGACTTGCCGGTGACAACGGAAATGATCAGAACACCGGCAATTATGTAGAGGATTATGATGGCGGCGTCAATATAGCCGCGGATAGGCTTTTCTTTTGAAAGTTCAGTTGTGTTGTAAAGCCCCAGAACGGTCTTAAAGGCAGCCTTTAGAATTGCAAGGCCGGTGGTCACAAACAGAACAAGGGCCAGTCTCCTGATAAACTCTGCCAACCGGCTTTCAGGAGCAAAGGTGAGATCAATAAGAACGTAAAGGGTTGCTATTGGCAGAAGTCGGACAAGCTGGGTGAAGAACCCATGGCCTGCCAGGATGTCGTCCCACTGAATAGAACTTTTGTGGACTGCCGCCGCAATCAGTGGCGCTAGAAACTTTTGCGCGATCCAGGCGGTAAAGAGTGTGAGGATGAAAAGGGAGACAAGGATTGCCAACGGTTCAATCGAATGTGCGATGTTCGTTGAAAGCCCCAACTCGACAAGCCATCTGTGCAATGTTTCTTTCATAGGCAGTAACTGTTCAGCAGCACCCCATCTACTTTGTCATCGGCCTACTCACGTAGCACCAGTACAGTTCGCAGGCCTCTTGCGCGTATCTGGGGCCCTCAGTTACAACATGGAGTTTAGATTAACTCTGCGACCATA
>DAOVSZ010000281.1 GCA_030627725.1 Desulfobulbaceae bacterium | reverse complement strand
GGACTGTGCCGGCGAATGCCAGGAGCATTCCTATGACCATCCGGAACTCTTGATGGAGCTCCCCTTTATCCTCCGGGAGGCAAACTGGGAAGTCACGGTGATCCTCTTGCACGGCAAAGGAGAAAACGAACCTGACCGAATCATAGCGGTCGAGCCCGGCAACACAACAGACCGGCTCTACGGCCTGGCGGTCGATATCGGCACCACAACGGTCTGCGGCCTCCTGCTTGATCTCAATACCGGTGAGGTCATTGCAGAATCTTCCGCATACAACGCCCAGATCGAATACGGTGAAGATGTCATCTCCCGGATCATCTATGCCAAACGCCCTGATGGCTTGAAACGGCTGCAGAAGAAGGTTGTCCACACCCTGAACCTGATCATCGAATCCGTGTGCAAAAAGATGATCATCAGCCCCAGCGATATCAGCTACATCATGGCCGCCGCCAACACAACCATGTCCCACCTGCTGCTCGGAATCGACCCGCGGTTCATCCGCGAGACCCCTTACATCCCGACCGTCAGTCAGTTTCCGCTCACACGGGCGGCTGCCTTAGGTGTTGCCGCCCACCCGTCGGTCAGGCTTTTTCTCTATCCGTCTCTTGCCAGTTACGTCGGCGGTGACATCATCGCCGGGGTCCATGCCTGCAGGATGTATAAACAACCCGAGCTGACGCTCTACATTGACATCGGCACCAACGGCGAAATCGTCATCGGCAACCAGGACTGGATGGTCTGCACCGCCTGTTCGGCAGGACCGGCCTTTGAAGGCGGAGGAATCGGACACGGCATGCGCGCCAGCCGCGGCGCCATTGAGAATTTTCATATCCACCCGGAAACATTCGAGCCGATGATCGTGACCATTGACAACACCAAACCGACCGGCATCTGCGGGTCCGGACTGATCAGTATTGTCTCCGAACTTCTGGAAGCGGCCGTCATTGACCAGAACGGTAAATTCAACCGCAAGCTGGACCACCCCAGAATCCGCCAGGGAGAGGACGGCTACGAGTATGTGCTTGTCTGGGGAGAAAACTCGAAAAACAAAAAAGACATCGTCATCACCGAGGTCGATCTCGACAATCTGATTCGCGCCAAAGGCGCCATGTATGCCGGCTATCAGACCTTGCTGGAATCAGTCGGCATGACCTTTGCCGACCTTGACCGCGTTATCCTGGCAGGCAACTTCGGCGCCTTTATCGACCTGGAACGGGCCATCTGCATAGGCCTTCTGCCGGACATCGACCGGGACAGGTTCTACTATCTCGGCAACGGCTCGCAGCTCGGCTGCCAGGTCAGCCTCATAGATCACAAGCGATTCAGGGAACGGATGAATGTCCGTAAACTGATGACCAACATGGAGTTAAGCGACAACCCGCGGTTCATGGACCACTATGTCGCGGCGCTCTTTCTGCCGCATACGGACATGAGTGCGTTTCCAACGGTTCAAGAAAAATTGAGAGAATAACTGCAAATAACTATGATCATCCAGCCCGACCTCTCTGTCTGTGTTGTTACCAGAAACAACAGCGCCTCAATCAAAAATCATCTCCAATCCCTGATCGACACCGCCGCCCCTGTCAGCTTTGAAGCCATTGTTGTGGACAATCATTCCGAGGATGCTACGACTGCAATGCTTGCCCGGGAATTCCCGCACATCAAGATCTACGAAAACACCCTGACCGAACCTATGCCACGGGCCAGAAACCGGGCCCTGCGACTGGCCGGCGGGCGGTATATCTCTGTCTGGGACGACGACACTGTCTTTCATCCGGGATGCTTGAAACTGCTGATCGACTTCATGGACAAAACCCCTGATGCCGGCATAGTCGGCCCCAAGGTTTTAGACCACGACGGTCTTGTGGAACCATCGTCTCGGACCTTTCCCACTCTCTTGACGGTCCTTATGCAATTGACCGGACTCTCCGCTTTTTTTCCTGAAGCCACATGCCTTCAAAAACACCTCATGACGGACTGGAACCACAACACCTCACGAGAGGTCGACTGGCTGGTAGGCGCCGGCCTGGTGATCAGAAAAGAAGTCATCGCTGAAGTCGGCGTTTTCGATGAAGGCTTTGCCGGCATCCTGGACGACGCTGACTACTGCCAACGGGCCGGAAAGGCCGGCTGGCATATGCATTACATCCACAACGCAACGATTACCCACCACAACCCTTCCCGTTATACCCCGCATCTGAACACCGAAAAAACCACCCCTGATTTCCCCGGCCGAAACGTAAACAGCCGGGTGATCTCTGGTGCAAGTGCGGTCCGTTTCTTAGGAAAAAAATGGTCCAGAGGAAAAAATCTTTACTCCGAATAACATTTCTCCGCATCACACCACGCCCGATCACGCTCCGCAGGACAACCATAACAATTTGATTTCATTGCCACTCTAGACACAACTGAGCCACAAACATCCGGAGGCACAAAAAAACTAGGTAGTTTTGTCAGTTGACAACAGACAAGAATACAGCTAAAAAACGTGTTGCTCTTGAGTCTCTATAGGCGCCATGGCAAAGCTGCCGATAACTGCTCACACCAGTATACAAAATAGACAACCTCGCAAAAAGTGTAAGGAGAAATCACATGTCAACAATGTTAGGAATCGCGGAAAGTATCAACATCATGGGCAAGAGAAGCGGCGCGGCCATGAAAGACAGGACCCCCGGCCCGATCCAGGAAATGGCAAAGGAGGAGTCTGCCGCCGGCGCGGCTTTTATCGATCTGAATATCGGTCCGGCAAGAAAAGACGGCACCGAACTGATGCCCTGGGTTGTCGAGACCGTACAAGATGTTACCGACGTTCCCCTGTGTCTTGACACCACCAATATCGAGGCCATGGCTGCTGGATTCAAGGCTGTCAAAAATAAAGAGGGCGCCATCATGAACTCAATCATGGCCCGCCCTGAAAGGATGGAGAAGCTTGTCCCGGTGGCTGCCGAGAACGGATGCAACGTGGTTGCGCTCTTATGGGGCCCTGACGGACTGCCAAGAGATTCTAATGAACGGGCCGCCCTGGCCGTAGACCTGATGATGGCCCTGACCGAGGCTGGAGTCCCCAACGAAAAGATGTTTTTTGACCCGATTGCCTCCCCCATCACCCTGGGCGCGGACCAGACCCTGGCCGGTCTCGAATTCATGAGCATGCTGCAGGACATCGCTCCGGGCGCAAACTCCACCATTGGTCTTTCCAACGTTTCCAACGGCGTTGCGGAACACTTGAGAAAATATCTCGACCGGACCTATTTGATCATGCTGATGAAACATGGCATGACCTCAGCCATTGTCAATTCCTATGACGATGAACTCATGGCCATCTGCAAAGGCGAACGCCAGAACTATGTTGACCTTGTGCACGGCATGATGGACGGCAATGATCCGGACCCGAGTTCCCTTTCCGACGTTGAACTGGAACATTACAAAACATATAAGTGCCTGTCCGGACAGACAATATTCTCCGAATCCTGGCTGGAACTTTAGGAACGCGGCAAACAGAAGGCATGAACGCCCCTTTGACAGGGAGGCGGAAAAAGCCGGAAAACAGAAAAATCGGTCTGGATTGATATTCTGTCTTCCGGCTTTTCACATTTATTCGTAAATACCGGGCACTGAAGTCTTCCCCGTCCAGCGGGGCTTATACTATGATCGACACCTCTTCTCACCATATCATCTACGGCACAATTACCGACTTCATCACCGGTGAGACCATTCCTGACACGGATGATGAGCGCTACCGCCAGAATCTTGCCCGTTTCATGGTTGAAGAAAAGGGATACGCAAAAACCGGTCTTGAAGTCCGACAAACCATTGAGACCCTCTTTGCAGGCCAGGCCGTAGTCTCCAAGATCACCCTGGTGCTGAGCCTGCACCGGAAGAGGTTTATGCTCCTCCGATATGGCCCCGGCTCCCTGGTAACCCGGGAACGGCCTGCAATTTCCGCTTCCCGTGTCCTTGATC
>DAOVSZ010000253.1 GCA_030627725.1 Desulfobulbaceae bacterium | reverse complement strand
GCGCAGGTTGGCCTCGCCGCATTTCAAGACCAGTCCGACCCAGTCATCAAGGGAGATGTCATTTCTTAAGATCGATGCCAGCGCCTCCTGGATAAAGGCATGAACCGTATCATCTTCCTGGCCGAGGATTTTGGCATGGTCTACATAGGCGGCAACGCCCTTGAGACCGTAAAGCAGGATCTGCTTGAGTGACGCGATGTCCGGGTTGTCGTCCGTATGCTGGATGAAGGTAAGGGCGTTGCCCTGTTCCTCCAAGGCGTTCAGGTCGCTTGCCGGAGTAAAGGTCGCGGCAGCATCGGTAAAGTCGGTCTTGCCGCCTGCAGCCTCGACCTTTTTCTTCATGGCCTCGCGGAGTTCAACAGCCCGCTCTATCAGGACCTGAAACCGCTTGGGATCAAAATTAACGTTGGTGAGGGTGGAAAATACCGCCTCGCTGGTAAAAAGGTTTGTCTCGGAATCCGTTATACCCAGTCTCCTGCCTTCAACCGCATACAGGGAAAGCCCCTGGACCGCATGGATAAGAAGGTCCTGTAGAGCGGCTGTGTTTTCACCTTTTCCGCATACACCGATTTTTGTGCATCCTTTTCCTTTTGCTGTCTGTTCACATTGATTACAAAACATTTTTTTTCCTCCTGATAATTTGTGTAAAAATTGTAGGCTGATTTACTAACAGAATATCACTCTCTTTTTAAGTTGCCTTGACATAGGTCAAGTGAGATAATTTTTATATAAAAAAAGGCCCGCGCCGGTGTGGCGCGGGCCTTTCTTTTGACTTCTGATCCGGATGTTATTGCATCCAGGGTGTTATACCCGTGATCAAGTCGGTCCGGTGCTCATAACCGTGCTGAGCTCCTCGATTTTATTGTTTTTCAGACGCCACTCATGGATGTCCTGCATGTCCTTGAAGACCTGGAAGACCTGGAAGAACCCATGCCAGTGCGCATAGTCCGGCGCATTCATTGCCGCACCCATGCGGGCCCTTCTTCCTGTATGATGCCACAGGTAATACATGAGTTCCTGGAAGCCGTCCCGCCATGCGTCTTTCTTGAGCAGGCCCTTGTCGGCGAGCTCTTTTTTCATTACCACGGCGCGGTCCCAATACTCATTATAAAGATCTACGGAAGTATCCAGTGTCTCTCTCTGTGCCTGTGTATGGCTTTTCCCATGACAGTTCGCACAGACCTTCTTCATCTGCTCCTCGCCCTTCACGCCGTCGCCGCGCTCACCGCTCCGGACAACGCTTTTCGCGTGCATCAGGTCCCATTTCAGCCGCTCGTTCGGGTTGTGGGACGTAGTAAGTTCGCCGATTCCGCTCATATGGCATGTTGCGCAGGTAGGCGCTGTGTAATCTCCCGGCTGCCAAGCGTCAGGAGCTGAATCCCATTCCCACTCATCGCCCTGGGTCAGGAATATCTGGCCGTGTTTACTCTCAAGATAAATCTCGATATTCGGATGGTCCGGGCCGAGATGGCAGCTGGCGCATGCCTCCGGTTTTCTCGCCTCTGCAATCGAAAACCGATGCCGTGTGTGACAGACCGTGCACGTTCCGACAGTGCCGTCGGGATACAGGGTGCCCACGCCTGCGGGCCAGGTAGCGTTAATCGGTTTATTGTCCGGACCCAACTCCACCTCCGAGCCATGACACATCATGCATCCTGAGACACGGGCTGCCCTGTTGGTCGCTGAGCCGCGCTTGATTCCCATGAACTCGCCGCCTTCATGGTGGAGCTGCAGAGCTACGAGTTTGCCGCCGGCCTTTGTCACGTCATAGACGGCCTTTCTGGAAAGGTCTGCGTGAGCGCTTTTGAGGAATTGATCGACTTCCTCCGGATGACATCGTGAACATGTCTTGGATGAAACCATAGGAGAGATGAAGATTTGCGTTCCTCTGACTCCCTCACACTGGCTTGCCATGGGTGATGTCTTTTCAACAACATGACAGTCATAGCATGAAATGCTGGCATGCCCCATCTTGCCGAGCTTCCACGACTCGATAATGCCAGGTGTCTTCTTTGCATGACACTCGATGCATTTTGCAGCTTCCTCTGTCATGCCACGTTTGATTACAACCTCCTTTGGCGCCAGGTTCGGCATCCCTGCGTCTTTGGCATAGGCCTGTGGAGCCATAATCGCTGCCAGAAGCAGGGCGACCCATAACAGGCTAGTTTTTCGTACCATGTATTTCATCTTGCCCTCCTTAATTTAAAATTTTACAGTTTATTGAAATAGTTGTTTGCTGTCTCTAGCATATCTTTATGGCCCACATGCTCGTGACACTCAACGCACTGTCTTCCTGCTGTCCCACGCAAATAGGAACGATGGGCGATCAGTCCGCCGGAAGGAAGCCCTGGCGGGGTCAGATTGTGGTGACAGCGACGGCATGCACTGTCGTATGTAAAACGTGTTCGATTTGCTTTCGCATTTCCTCCCCAGTCAAAGGTGACCGGGACAATAGTAAAATTTTGAATGACATCTCCTGTTCCTGTGATTGCCTTTGCCGTCAGGTACTCGACAAAGTCTCCGTGGGGCAGATGGCAGTCAACACACTGAGCTGCAAACCCCTGTGGATTTTGCCCGCCATGAACAGACGACCGCCATGCCGTCCTGAACGGAGTCATGACATGACAGGAAACACAGAACGTATCCGTATTGGTTGTCTCAATCATAAAACCTGATGCCAGAACTGTTACCGCCGTCGCGATTACGCCGATAACAATACCGAACGCCCATGCCTTTTTCGTGCCTGATTTCTGCTGCGCACCCTCTATCACCATCAAATCACCTCCTTTTTATTTTAGAGTTTTGTCACAGCGTAACTATATTCAGTTATATAGCAATCTGTATGCCATGTGTAATATTGCTTATAATTTCAATATAATGTATCTTGTTA
This sequence comes from Desulfobulbaceae bacterium, assembly GCA_030627725.1. Taxonomy (GTDB): domain Bacteria; phylum Desulfobacterota; class Desulfobulbia; order Desulfobulbales; family DAOVSZ01; genus DAOVSZ01. Next base: position 1,787 of record DAOVSZ010000253.1, on the reverse strand, counting down.
GGTGTAGATTTGTTACCTAACGGTAGCGCGCTAAAGACGCAAGCCGCTACCGTTAGGTAACGGCCCGGCGTCCAAATATCTCTCAGGAGCAATATAGAAGATATGGTTCGACAGAAATATGATTCTTGCCTGCAAAAAAATATTCCTGTACCATTAAATATAATATTTTCTTGTCATTCAGACGGCTTATAGTTTTTCCTCACAGTATCTTTCATTGAATCGCCTGTACGGCGCACGCACAGAGAGCAAAGGCATGGGTCTCAGAACAAAATGTGTCATTCTGATCAGTTTGATTGTCCTTGTTTCCTTTGGTGTAACGTTTTACCGCACCTCAACATTCCAGCATGAACTGGTGCTTAGTCAGGTAGCTAAGCAGGCGCGTATACTGCACAAGCAGATCCTGCTCACCCGTCAGTGGATCTCCGATCACAACGGGCTGTTCATCATGAAACAGCCCGGCGTCGAAGCCAATCCCTTTCTTGAGTTTCCTGAAATGGAAGATGTATCCGGGCAGCTCTACGTTATGCGCAACCCGGCAATGGTGACTCGGGAATTGTCGGAATATGCCGACCGTGAAGGGTTCTGCTCATTCCGCGTTACAACTCTTCATCCGATCAACCCGGCGAATGTGCCGGACGCCTTTGAAGAGAGAAGCCTGCGACTGTTTGAACAGGGCGCCTCTGAAGTTCTTGAAATCGTTTCCGGGAAAGAAGGTAAAATCCTGCGGTACATCTCCCCGCTTCGGACAGAGGACTCCTGTCTTGAATGCCATGCCGAGCAGGGATACAAAGCAGGGGACATCAGGGGAGGTCTCAGTGTCAGCATCCCGATCGACAAGGCGTTTACGAGCATTGCGGAAAATAACAGGATGCTCCTGTATATTGGCGTCATCACCATCGTCCTTGTGGGAGCCTGTCTGTACCTTGTGATTGATCTGCTGGTGGTCAGGCGTTTACAGGTCCTTTTCAGGGCCATGGAAAAATTCCCGGAGAATGTCGGCGAGGATATTGTCCTGCCGGGCGGCAACGATGAGATTGGCAGGCTTGGAAAGCAGTTCGGCGATCTTCGTTACCGGTTTCATCAATCACGGCAGGAATTGGAAGCTACAAGGGAACAGGTGTGTCAGAGCGAAAAACTCGCTGCTCTCGGCCGTCTCACCTCGGGGATTGCCCACGAGATCAACAACCCTCTTGGGGGTATGCAGAACTGTGTTAAGAGCATGGTGGAAGCGCCGGAAGACATGGAGATGCGAGAGCGTTATCTGAAACTGCTGGCAAAGGGACTGGTCCGGATCGGGCAGACAGTCCGCAAACTCCTTGATTTTGGAAGGCAGAGTTCCATGTGTTATCAGACATGGGATGTTGACGAGATAGTCAGGGAATGTCTCGAGCTCCTCGGCTATTCGCTGAAAAATATTGAACTCCGTCTCAATCTCAATATCGGCAAGCAATATACGGTTGATGTCGAAGCACTGCGGCAGATAATCGTCAATATCATCCTCAATGCCGTGCAGGCCATGCCTGAAGGTGGAGATCTCGTCGTTTCGACAGAGGACATACAGGACAACATTCTGCTGCGATTCGAAGATACCGGCATCGGGATCAGCGAGGACCATTTGGACAAGATTTTTGACCCGTTTTTTACAACGAAAGAGGTCGGGGAGGGGACAGGGCTTGGCCTGTCGGTTTCCCATTCCCTTGTCCAGCGCCTGGGAGGGAATATCTCTGTTCAGAGCCGGAAGGGCAGAGGGACGGAATTTACAGTAACACTCCCCAAGTCCGTGCCGG
>DAOVSZ010000066.1 GCA_030627725.1 Desulfobulbaceae bacterium | reverse complement strand
TGAAGAGATGATAGCTGGACTCAAAGGAAAGGCGCTTCTTGAAGGGTATCGGGGAGCGACGCCGGTCGATCGAAGGGCCCTGGTTGAGACGGTCCGGAAATTTTCAGAGCTTGCTATGGAAATTTCCGGTTTTTTTGAGTCGATTGATATTAATCCCTTGTTCTGCTCGGAAGAAGGCTGCTTTGTTGCCGATGCAAGGATCATACTAAAATAAACGTAACTATTCAGCAGCACCCCATCTGCACACGATCAGTCTGGTTCACATAGGACAACTATCGGAGTCTTCGCTTCGCTCCGCTTACCTGTTCTCCAGCCTGCTTGTGCACATCTGGAGCACTGCTGAACAGTTACAGGATGGTGTTTAGGCCACGTATTTGGCTCCATCTGAATAGTTACAAATAAACGTACTGATGCCTACCATAAAACTTTCAAAAATAGCCCAAGAGGTGTTGAAAAAACGCTATCTCGGGAGGAATTATCGGGGCGAGATTCTGGAGACGCCGCGACAGATGTTCGAGCGGGTTGCTCGTGCGGTTGCAGAGGCTGACCGGCTTTTTGAGGCCGGGGCGCCGGTAAAAAAGACAGCTGAAGCATTTGAAGAGGCGATGTGTTCTCTCTCCTTTCTTCCCAATTCTCCCTGCTTGATGAATGCCGGCAGGCCCCTGGGGCAGCTCGCCGCCTGTTTTGTCCTGCCCATTGAAGACAGTCTTGAATCCATCTTCCAGACCCTGAAGGATTCCGCCCTGATCCACCAGAGCGGCGGCGGGACCGGATTTTCGTTCAGTCGTCTTCGTCCTAACGGCGATACCATACTGCCTGCCTTAGGCGTTGCAGGCGGACCTCTCTCCTTTATCGAACTCTTTGACAAGGCCACCCACTTGATTGATCGCCACCGGATCCGTCCCGGCGCCAATATGGGCATTCTTCATATCAGCCATCCGGACATAGAAGAATTTATCGCTGCCAAGCTGACACCCGGGGTCTTGTGCAATTTCAACATCTCGGTTGCAGTTGACGACCTGTTTGTTCAGTGCCTGCATGAGGGGAGAGACTATCCGCTTGTCCATCCAAGGACCGGAGGGGCGGTCAAGAAAATTTCTTCCAGAAAGCTTCTTGACCTTATTGCCGAATGCGCCTGGAAAACAGGCGATCCGGGCGTTATCTTTATAGATCGGATTAACAGTGCCAATCCCGTTCCTGCCATGGGCTGGATTGAGGCGACCAACCCCTGCGGTGAGCAGCCGCTCCTTCCCTATGAATCATGCAACCTCGGTTCGATAAACCTGACCCGTCTGGTTGAAAACGGCAGGATCAATTACAAAAAACTCGATCATCTGGTCCATCTTGGCATTCACTTTCTCGACAACGTTATTGAAATCAACAGGTATCCTTTCCGGAGGATAGAGGAATTGAGCAAGAGCAATCGCAAGGTCGGCCTTGGCCTGATGGGGTTTGCCGACATGCTTATCATGCTGGGGATTCCGTATCAGAGCAATGAGGCCCTTGGTCTTGCCGAGACAATCATGCAGCGAATCCAACAGAACGCAGAAGAGGCATCGGCGGAACTGGCCGAAAAACGCGGCAACTTTCCAAGTTTCGACCATAGTATTTATCCTGCGCGTGGAATAAAAAAACGCAGAAACGCAACCCTCACCACCCTTGCCCCGACCGGCACCATCAGCATTATTGCCGGCGTGAGCAGCGGCATCGAGCCGGTATTTTCCTTTGAGGTGAAACGCCGTGTTGTGGATACGGTCTTTGATGAGGTGCATCCTCTCTATGAACAACAAAGCAAAGGGAAAAAAGGAATCCGGCCTGAAATCTTTCAGACCGCCTGGGACATAGAACCTGCTTTTCATCTGAAAATACAAGAAGCCTTTCAGAAACACACCGACAATGCGGTTTCAAAGACCGTCAACCTGCCGGAAACGGCTACGGTTGATGATGTGCGAGACCTCTTTGTCGCCGCTGTCGGCAAAGAGGTCAAAGGCCTGACCGTTTACCGCGACCAGTCTCTGGACAACCAGGTCCTGGGCGCCTGCAGTCTGAAAAGCGACGAGTGCAGTTGACATTTATTTCCTTGCTCAGATGTTTCGCGTTCTCTCATTCTTCTCTTGACATTGCATCCTGTGAAATTCACAATCAGGTATAATGTCTGAAATAAAAAACAGGAACCTCTTCGGCACCTTCGGCGGTGTGTTTACGCCTGCCATTCTGACGATCTTAGGCGTGATCATGTTCATGCGCGCCAATTTCGTGGTCGGTCATGCAGGGGTTCTGGGCGCTCTTTTTATCCTCCTGATCGCCACATCAATCACCCTCACGACCTCTCTTTCCATTGCCGCGGTCAGCACCAACCTGCAGGTTCGCGGCGGCGGGTCCTATTTTCTTATCTCAAGGGTCTTGGGCGCCGAGTTCGGGGGCGCCATCGGCATTGCCCTCTTTTTTGCCTTAGCGCTTTCCGTGCCTTTTTATATCCTTGGCTTTGCTGAGGCGACAGTGTCCTCTTTTCCCGGGTTTGCGCCCCACTTTCTAACCATATGCCTTGTTACGGCAGGCGTGCTTTTCGTGATTGCGTATTGTGGCGCCGGCCTGGCGATCAAGACGCAGTACGTGATCATGGCCTTTCTGTTTGCGGCAATCGCCGCATTCTTAGGCGGCGGTATCTTAGAGTTTTCCACGGAACGGTTCATGGACAATCTGACCCCGGACTATACACTTAATCCGTCCGGTTCGACAGCAGGAGGGGCGTATAGTTTCTGGATCATCTTTGCTATATATTTTCCGGCCGTGACCGGCATTGACGCCGGGCTCAATATGAGCGGCGATCTTGCCGATCCGGGCCGCAGTCTTCCACGCGGCACGCTTGCCGCTGTTGGGGTTGGGTTTCTGGTCTATCTGGCGCAGATCATTGTCGGCGGCGGGGCGTATGATCGTGCTGATCTTGTCCAGGAACCTTTCAGGCTCTTGAAGGATAATGCCCTGTTCGGTCTTTCGTGGTTGGTTGTGGCAGGAGTGGTGGCTGCCACCCTTTCTTCGGCCTTGGGGAGTTATCTTGGCGCACCAAGGGTCCTGCAGGCGGTTTCCCGCGATCGGATCCTGGACTTTCTTTCCTTCTTTTCCAGGGGGACTAAGAAAGGGGACGAGCCACGGCACGCACTCCTGTTGACTTTTATTATTACCATTGTGGTGCTGCTCTGGGTTGGAAATCAGGCCGGTGGCGCTGCTTTAAATGCCATTGCCGCCATCATCACCATGTTTTTTCTGTACAGCTACGGCATGATCAACCTTGCAGCCTTTATAGAGGATTTCGGGGAAAACCCGAGTTTCCGCCCGACATTTCGTTATTATCATTGGGGAGTCGCCCTTTTCGGGGCAATAGGCTGTACCGTTGTTTCGTTTCTGATTAACCCGTTGGCCGCGTTGAGCGCTATTGCTCTTATTGCCCTGTTCCTCTGGTATATAAAGTCCCGTCACTTGAAGGCGACGTTCGGTGACGCGAAAAGGGGCTTTGTCTATAACGCGATAAGAAAGAACCTTCTGCGTCTTTCCAATATGCCGGAAGACCGAAGAAACTGGCGGCCGACCGTGCTTGTTTTTTCCGGAAACCCGGCGGAGCGGGAAGTGGTTTCCTCCTATGCAGTGTGGCTGGCCTCAAAGCATGGTCTTGTGTATCTTGCCAACATCCTTGCCGGTGATTTTAAAGAATATGCGCCGCGAAGATCAGGGGCGGTTGCCCAGCTTAAAAAATTCTGCCGGGAAAAAGAGGTGGAAGCCTTCCCGATTGTGGTCACCGCAGACACCATGGAGCATGGTGTCTCCATGCTGCTGCAGGCCACACACACAGGTCCGATCCATCCCAATGTCGCTATTTTCGGCTGGACAACCGAGTACGACCATCTTCCGGCCTATCTTCGGCAACTTCGGATTGCCTCCACCCTGGGGATGAATATCCTTCTTTTTTCAGGAAAAGAGATGCCGGGGCTGCAGCCCGGGAAAAAAATCGACATCTGGTGGCGGGGAAGAAAAAACGGCGATTTGATGGTCCTTTTGGGGTATCTGCTTGCTGAAAACTGGGAGTGGCACAGTTCCCGGATACGGTTGTTGCGCGTGGTCAAACAGGAAGAGGGCAGGGAGCCGGCCCGGGCTGATCTTCAAATTCTCATTGGCAGAGCCAGGATTAATGCTTTGGCGGAAATTATCGTGAGTGATGAGATGTTCGAGGATATTTTTTTCGAAAACTCGAAAAATGCCGACTGTGTCATTTTGGGATTTGAACTGCCGGAAGAAGGGCATGAAAGGACCTGGCACGGCTTTTACCAGAAACTCCTCCAGAAGATGCCCACGACCATTCTTGTTAACTCGCAGGAAAGTGATCTTCTGGAGATGTAGGGGATACAGGGGCCGGGGACCAGGGACCAGGGATCAGGGACCAGGGACCAGGGACCAGGGATCAGGGACCAGAGACCAGGGGCCAGGGGCTAGGGGCTAGGGGCTAGGGGCTAGAGACCAGGGGCTAGGGGTCTAAGGTTTATTTGATCGGAATTTTTTTTAACCCTGACCCCTGACCCCTGACCCCTGCGGTACCCCCTGAACTGCTTTATTGAATGTCAATCTGTCTGGCTTTAGATGCCTCTGATTTCGGCAGATGGAGTTTGAGCACGCCGTCTTTTAACTTTGCATTTACCTTGTTGACATCAATTGTCTGCGGGACGGAAAAGGTCCGCTGATATTCCACCTCTCCGAATTCTTCCCAGTTGGCAGCGCCTGTTGTCTCAAGCCTTCTGGTGCCTGAAAGTGAGAGCCTGCCGTTGTCGATGTCCACGGATATGTCATCTTTGAGTACGCCCGGCATATCGGCGTGGAGCAGTATTTCATCTTCATTTTCAAAAATATCTACAGCCGGGGCAACCGCCTGGACCAGATGGGGCAGGGTCGGGCCTGTTGCTTCCCTTTTGGTTAATTCTGTTCTTTCACTCATTTCAGGCCTCCTGTTAATGTATTGTTATCTGTTTTGGTTTGGCAGCCTCGGATTTCGGCAGGGTCAAAACAAGGATGCCGTTTTCTAAGGACGCCTCTACTTTTTCAGCATCGACCTCGGATGACAGGGTAAAGCTGCGGGAAAAAGTGAGCGCAACGCGTTCCTTTCTCTGTCCGGAGTATCCTTCAGGTGCGTTCGACTTCCGTGTGCCGCTGATCTCAAGGGAGTTCCCCTGGATCTTTACGTGAATATCTTCTTTGGCCATCCCGGGCACTTCCGCCCTGATCTCGAAGGTGTCTCCATTGTCATAAAGATTTGTCTTTGGCATGCTCTCTGCCGTTTTCCAGCCTGGACCATACCCGCAGGACCGGTCGAAATCGGTGAACAGTCTGTTCAGCCTGCTTCGAAGCAGGTCCGTTGTCCCAAACATCCGGTCTCTATCACTCCATCGTGTCAACATGGCGCTTCCTCCTTTTGTGATTTATGAGTATTCTGCATTATTTTTTCTCTTGTGTTTCAGAAGTTAATTATGAAAAAAGTATTGTCAATATTGTTCCATTACTTTTTTTATAATTATTGACTTAGTAATGTGAATTGCCTATTATATGCTGTATCAGCTGTCAGGTTTTAAGCTGATCCTGATCCTGACCCCTGACCCCTGGCAAAGGAGGCATACCATGAACAATGATAAAAAACAGAACTCCACTGCAGAAGCGTCCGGCGTCGAATTGACGGCAGATGCCCTCAAAGGAAAACAATCTGTACGGGCAACCTTCAGGCTGCCGGCTCATATCATAAACCTGTTGAGTATTGCTGCTTCCCAACTCGGTTTAAAGCAGAAATCTCTTCTTGATCAGCTTGTTGAGGACCGGACAATCCTGAACCAGGTCGCTGATGAGGCACGGAAGTATAAGCCGGCACAAAAAGAGCAGCGTCAGAAAACCTTTGTCTTGAGCAGGCACTCGCTTGTCTCTCTGGAATCTGTCTCAAAGAAGTATCGGATGCCGCGGGATGTTCTGGTTGAGGTTTCAATCAAAAGACTGATGCCGGTAATAAACGCTGAACAGGAGAGGCAGGAGAAAAGAAAAGTAGTGTTGCGGGACATGGAAGTATTCTTTGACCATGGCATGAAGGTTTTGCGGAAGGCAGGGAGGCTGCTTGGCACGGACGACCCGGTTTTTCAAAGGATGGAATGCCTGGTAAAGCTTTGCGGGAGAAATATCTCAGAGATACATGATCTCGTTGAAAAAGGAAAGTGTATGGAAAAATTTAGGTAAAAATACGGGTTACGGTTTACAGTTTACGGTTTACAGTTTACGGTTTACGGTTTGATAAAGATGTAAAAAAACATGTTACCGTAAAAGCATTCGTCTCTCAGTTTAAAAAAAAGATGGCTCAGGAATGAAAAATGATATGCTTTTGCCGTAACCAGTAACCAGTAACCAGTAACCAGTAACCAGTAACCAGTAACCAGTAACCCGTAACCAGTAACCAGTAACCCGCTTTTTTGAGGTGAATTGTGCGCGTCATACGAATTTTTACGATTGTATTGGCCTTGGTCTCAAGTTCTCCCGTCTTTGCTCAGGGGCCGCCGCCCGCTCAAGTTGTTGTGGCCATGGTCGGCCAGGAAGAGATCGCTGAAAACCGGTCTTTTCTCGGTGTTCTCTTTTATGATAGGAAGAGTCATGTTTCATCCGAGGTCTCCGGCCTGATAAAAAAGGTCGAGGTCAGGGAAGGGGACCGGGTGAAAAAGGGTGATCCGCTGCTTTCCCTCGACACCGAGATCCTTGACAAGGATATTTTGCTTAGCAGGACGCGGGTGGAACAGATTGATCTTAGAATTCAGCAGGCGGGAAAAAACTTCGAGCGAAGAAAGAATATCTTTACCAAGGACGGGATAAGCGAAAAGGATTACGAAGACGCGCGCTACACCTGGCAGGATTACGTCAAAGAAAAACAGGCTGCGGAGATAGTGCTTGCCATACTTCAGATTCGGAAAAACAAAAGTATCATCACAGCGCCTTTTGACGGTGTGATTTTGAATAAAAATGTCGATTCCGGCGACTGGGTCCAGCAGGGAAAAGAACTGTTCACTCTCGGCGCAGCTGATGGCCTTGTTGTGCGTGTGCCGATTTCCGAGACTGTGCTGCAGTTTGTCACGCAGGGTGAAAAGGTATCGGTCGTGATCACCGCCTTTGACAAGGAGCTGACCGGGACCATAGATGATTTTGATCCGACTGCCGACGAAAAGACCAAGAACGTCTTCTTGAAGGTCAGAATCCCTCACCAGACCAAGGTGGCGGAGAACATGTCAGCTTCGGTCTTTGTTCCGACAAGCCCCAAGAGAAAACTGGCGATTATCCCCAGGGATGCGCTGATCAAGTTTCAGGGCAAAGATTTTGTGTACACGGTCAAAGAAGATAAGGCCGCTATTCTACCGGTCAATATTGTCACCTATCTCGGAAATAGAATCGGTGCAGATAACCCGTATTTTGTCGCCGGCATGCCGGTGGTTGTCGAAGGAAATGAACGGCTGCGGCCTGATCAGCCTGTTGTTATTGCTGGAGAGAACTGATGGACATCATCAAATATTCCATTGGCAAGCCGGTGTCGGTCGCGGTTGCCGTTATCCTGGTTGTTATGTTTGGCCTTCTGGGATTACATATGCTGCCGGTTCAGCTGACCCCGGATGTGGAGACCCCGAAGATTACGGTCAGTACGGTCTGGGGCGGGGCCACACCCTATGAGATTGAAAAGGAGATCATAGAGAAACAGGAAGAGATATTGAAGGGGTTGCAGGGGCTTACCGAGATGGAGAGTTCGAGCTTTAACAGCTACGGTGAAGTAACGCTTTCTTTTCAGGTTGAGACCGATCTTGATGCTGCCCTGCTTCGGGTATCGAATAAGATGAATGAGGTGAGCGATTATCCGGAGAACGCCGACAGGCCGAAGATTGAGGCCGCCGGCGCCCAGAGTTCGCCGATTATCTGGATGCTGCTCAAAACAGGGCCGGAAAATGATGGGCACATCAATCATTTTCGGACCTTTTTCGAAGACAATGTCCGGCAGCACATCGAGCGGGTCAAGGGGGTTGGGTCGCTCTTTGTTTCCGGCGGCACCGAGAACCAGCTGCATGTGACCATTGACGCCGAAAAGATGGCGCTGCATAAGATCACCATCAATCAGATCATCGACGCGATCAAAAAGGCCAACCTGAACGCCTCGGCCGGGGTGCTTGGGATTGGCAAGAAGAATTACCGGATCCGTACGGTCAGCCAGTTTCAGACCTCTGCCGACGCCCTTGACGTGGTGATCTTTGATGACGGGATAAAGCGGGTCTATCTGCGGGACGTGGCCCAGGTCGGCAATGGGTATAAAAAAGAGGACGGCGCTATTCTGCACAACGGCGTTCAGGGGATTGTGGTCGGGGTCAGGAAGGAGCAGGGTGCAAACGTTCTTGCATTAAGCGATGCGCTTGAAAAGAAGATCAACTGGCTGAACGATGGTATCCTGGCCGAAGAAAATCTCTACATCGACTGGGTCTATGATCAGCGGCCCTATATCAATACCGCAATTGACCTGGTCAAAAAAAATGTCCTGATTGGTGGTATTCTCGCCATCTGTGTGCTTTTGGTCTTTTTACGCAGCGTCACCGCAACCGTGACGACAGCAGTCGCGATCCCGATCTCGGCCATCGGTACCTTTCTCTTTCTCTGGCTCATGGGTAGAAACTTAAACGTCGTGAGCCTTGCGGGCATCTCCTTTGCCGTCGGCATGCTGGTGGATAACGCGATCGTGGTCCTGGAGAACATCGACAGGCACCGGAAGATGGGAAAAGACGCCCTGGCTGCCGCCCACGAGGGGGCAAAAGAGGTCTGGGGCGCGGTTCTTGCCTCAACCGCCACCACGGTGGCGGTCTTTCTGCCGGTCATCTTTATCCAGGAGGAGGCGGGCCAACTTTTCCGCGATATCGCCATTGCCATCACCTTTTCCATCTTGCTCAGCCTCTTTGTCTCAATCTCGGTCATTCCTGCTCTGATCTATCAATTTTATAAGCGAAAGAAGATAAAAGAACCTGGGCGGCTGCAGAAGAGTGTGGTCGGACCGGTCCTTATTTCTGTAATCATGAAGCTTTCAGGGGTGTGTCTCAAAAACGCCGGAACCCGGCTGACAACGATTATTGTCTTTACCTCTCTTTCCCTCGGTGTGACGTATTGGTTGATTCCGCCGGCCGAATATCTGCCGCAGGGCAATCGGAACCTGATTTTAAACATCCTGATTCCGCCGCCGGGGTATTCGGTGGAAAAACTGAAAGACATGGGCCGCTATATATATAATGAGGCACAGCCCTATTTTAAAGAGGACGGCAAAGACGGCATTCCGCAGATTCAGCAGATGTTCTATGTCGGCGCCGATCGTTTCAACCTCTTTGGCGGTCTTTCCGTGCATGAGACCCGCGCCAAGGAGATGATTCCTCTCTTTACCAGGATCATCCAGTCAATCCCCGGCATCTTCGGGGTCAGTATCCAGGCCGGGATTTTTGAGTCCGGGATCGGCAAGGGCCGGACGGTTGATGTTAATATTTCAGGCAGGGATATTGATGAGATTGCAGGTCTTGCCCAGACCTTGATGTTCGGGATGATTCCGGCAAAAATTCCGCAGGCGCAGGTCCGTCCAATCCCTTCGGTTGAGACCAGCTACCCTGATGTGCGGATCATTCCGAACAAGGAGAAACTTGCGGCAAACGGGTTGACTGAAGACGATCTTGGCGTCTATGTCGATGTGCTGATGGACGGCAGGAAGATCGAGGAATTCCGGCCTGAAGGGGTGAAGCAGATCGATCTTGTGCTCAAGGGTGATGATCTCGTCTATGAAACCCCGGAGGATATTTTAAACAGCGCCATTATCAACAGTTTCGGGAACCTGATCCGTATCGGGGATGTCGCAACCCTTGAATACGGGCAGGGAATGGCGCAGATCAATCATCTGGAACGCGACCGGACCATTACCTTGCAGGTGACTCCGCCTGCTGATTTTCCTCTGCAGACCACCATGGAGGTGATTGAGAACGATATTGTCAACGTATTGCGGGAAAGCGGAAAATTGAAAAACCTTGATGTCAAGGTGAGCGGGAATGCCAATAAATTGATTGAGACTAAAGAGGCCCTGCAGTGGAACCTCCTTCTGGCTCTGGCTATCACCTATCTGCTGCTGGCCGCCCTGTTTGAGAATTTCCTCTATCCCCTTATTATCCTTTTCAGTGTGCCGCTGGCAGCGGCGGGTGGTTTTATGGGTCTTTGGGCGGTGAATGCCCTTATCGCACCCCAGGCCTTTGATGTTCTGGCCATGCTGGGTTTTATCATCCTGGTTGGAACGGTGGTCAACAACGCTATCCTGATTGTGCATCAGTCGCTGAACAACGTCCGCTATAACGGGCTTTCCGGGACTGCGGCAATTACCGATGCGGTCCAGACCAGGATCCGTCCGATCTTTATGAGCGCCACCACCAGTGTCCTTGCCATGATGCCGCTTGTCGTCTCAACCGGCTCGGGCAGTGAGCTTTACCGCGGTCTGGGCAGTATCCTTTT
>DAOVSZ010000230.1 GCA_030627725.1 Desulfobulbaceae bacterium | reverse complement strand
GGTCTGGGCCGGGATCACTTCACCGCTCGATTCAACCAGACCTTCGTCCGTGACCTCTTTGGTGATCACAGGCCATTTGAAGGTGGCGCCAAGCGCCTCGGCCGCCTCTTTTTCCGCGCCGAATGCAAGCGGCTTCTGGATATCGACAAGGGTCACCTCGTCAGCGCCGAGCTTGTACGCCTCGCAGGCAACATCGCACCCCACATTTCCTGCGCCGATGATCACCACCTGCCTGCCGACCTTCATGGGATTCTTGCTCTTGGCTGATTTCAGGAAGTCAAGAGCGGTAATCACCTTTTCAGAGCCGGGGAAGGGGATCCTTCGGGGTTCATGGGTGCCGACCGCGATGATGACATAGTCGTAGTCTTTTTTAAGTTTGGCGAGCTTCTGCTTGGTCATGGCGACACCGAAGTGCACCTTGATGTTCGGGTATTCGAGAAAACGAGCAATTTCAGCTTCCCAGGTTGCCTTGGGCAGGCGTTCCCATGGGATGACCTGTGAGAGTTTGCCGCCGAGCTGGGTGTCTTTTTCAAAGATGTGGGCCTCAACACCTGCCTGGGCCAGCTGCCAGGCTGCGTTCATGCCGGCCGGTCCGCCGCCGACAATGGCGACCTTTTTACCGATCGGTTTTGCCGCCTTAGGAGGTGCTGCATTGAGAACGGAACGGCCCAGAAGGGCGATGTCGATACTCTCGTCCACCCTCTGGCGGGAGCAGCTTTCCATGCAGAGGTTGGGGCAGATAGCGCCGCAGATGGAGGCGGGAAAGGGTGTGTATTGGAGGACCAGGTTGTATGCCTCGTCCGCCTTGCCTTCGCGGATCAGCCGGAGCCGCTGCACTGAGGGGATATGGACCGGACAGTAAAAGGTACAGGGCGCAGCGGACTTCTGGTTTGCCCAGAACGGTTTTTTCCTTCTGTTCTCGCTTGTTTCGATAAGGCCGATCGGGCTTCTGTCAAGACCGGGCGCAAGGTCCCGGATCGGATCGCCGCCAAATGCCGGGTCCCAGATCTTTGTCCGAAATTCGGACATGGGCATGGGCCCTGAAAACATCAGAGCACGTTCCTGGGGGGTGATCGAGATCAGAATTCTCCATTCCTTGCGCACCGAGAGTTTTTTCAACAGGTCTTTTTTGCCGATGGTGTTGAGATAGTCGGGCATTCTGTCCATCAGCCACTGCCACTGTTCATCGTCCGGCACTGCCTTGCGCACGTTTGTCCGTGAGTAAGAGTCATCGGTTTTGCCGCGATAGAAGATATGACCGCCGACCATGCCGACGCATGGCCTGTAGCCGAGGACATTTTTTGATTTCGACTCAATATCGCAGATGATCCCGATCCCGCCGCAGTTGAATTCGGCAAAGGTATCGCCGACCGAGCCCAGGACCCAGAGTTCCGGTCGTGTATAGTCCGGGTTCCACTTGGTCATGGTCAGGCCGCGGGCGCCGATCGTTCCCTTGATCATCACCCGTCCCTGGGCCATGGCGTTGCAGATCCCGTTGGTGGCATCGCCCATGACGACGATGTCCGCGCCGATGTTGAGGTATCCGACGTCGTCCGAGGCGGACCGTTCCGAGATAATGGTGGTGCCGGGCTGACCCATGCAGCCGAGACGCTGGCCTGCAGGGCCGGTCAGTCTGACATGAATCGCTCCTTTGTCGCTGAAGAGGCGTCCACCGACATTATGCTGGCCATAGGTCTCAAGAACAAGGTTGTTGGACCGTGTGGCCGCTTCCTGGACCAGATCTTCAAAGTCCTTTGAGCTGATTCTGCGGCCTTGCTTGTCAAGACCTTTGACAGTGACCGCTTTTTGCTTTCTGGTTTTCACTTGTACTGCTCCTTCTCTATTCAAATGCGCTCGTTAATTTCAAAAAAAATACAAGCAGTTTATTGCCGCTGGAGGCGGAATAACCCTGAACCCTGAACCCTGAACCCTGAACCCTGAACCCTGAACCCTGAACCCTGATCAACATACATATTTGATCTGCAGCCTGTCCGCGACATCCTTGTCAGCAGATGCAATTGCATCCGACATGCCGATAGGCAGGCACTGAGAACGCCCAAGCGGCGCCATGAGTTTTTTCATTTCGGTCCGGATGCCCATAAAGACATCGACAACGCGCTGGGCCACCTGGTCAGGGTCGAGGCGTCTGTAGAGTTTCGGGTTCTGGCTTGTAATGCCCTTGGGGCATATGCCGAGGTTGCAGACGTTGCAGCGGTTCTTTTCGCTGCCGAGGCAGCCGGCCGCCGCCTGCATGATATATTTGCCGATATGAACGCCTGAGGCGCCAAGCATGATGAGCGCCATGCCGTTCTGGGTGACGTTGCCGTTCTTGCCCACGCCGCCGGCGGCAAAAAGCGGGATTTCGTTCTGCCGTCCCTGTATGACCAGATCCAGGTAGCATTCCCTCAGGTTGGAGGCGATTGGATGACCGGTTGCGTCCATGCTGACGTTGTAGGCTGCGCCGGTCCCGCCGTCAACACCGTCGATTAAGAGGGCTGCTGCATAGGGGTTTCTCACCAGGTTGTTTAATACCGATTTGGCGGAGGTTGATCCGGAAATCTTCGGATAGACCGGCACTCGGAATCCCCAGGCCATGGACATGGTCTGGATCATCTTCATGACCGATTCCTCGATCGAATAGAGCGTCTGATGCACGGGCGGCGAGGGGAGGTCAACGCCTTCCGGCACGCCGCGCAAACGGGCGATCAGTTTGCTCACCTTGAACCACATCAGAAGTCCGCCGTCGCCGGGTTTTGCGCCCTGGCCGTATTTGATCTCGATTGCGGCCGGATCGCACTGCATGTCCGGAATGGCGCGGATGATCTCATCCCAGCCGAAATATCCGGAGGCGATCTGGAGGATGATGTATTTCAAAAAGGGGCTTCTTAAGACCCATGGCGGGCAGCCGCCTTCACCTGTCGCCATGACCACTGGGATGCCCAGGACCTCGTTGCAGTAGGCAACGCCCTGCAGCAGACCAAGCCACATGTTGGGGGAAAGGGCGCCGAAAGACATCGAACCGATGACAAACGGGAAGATCTCCCTGGTCGGCGGGATCCACTCGCCGGCAGCCTTTCTCTTGATATACTCTTCCGGCGGCAGAATACGGCCCAAAAGGGTGTTCAGGTAAAACTCGTGACGTCCGGCATCAAGGGCCGGGTCGGTGAGCATGGAGATCCTGTTGAAGAAGATCCGGTCGAGTAAGGTCTCGCTGACATTTCTTCGGCCGCCCCGTTTCCAGGCATCCCCCTTCTGGAATGTATGAAAACGGACGCGGTTGTCGTTCGGGTTGGGGGTGGGTCCGATCGCCTCGTTGGGGCAGACCATGGAGCACATGCCGCAGCCGATGCAGCGGCGGTCGAGGGCGGTCCGCTGGCGGATGCCGACAAAGGTCCGGTATTCGCTGCCGCGCTGTTTTTTGAGGATGTCGAGCCGCGGCATCCGCTGACGCCGGTATGTCAGGTAGATGGCCTCTGCCGGGCATACGGAGGTGCATTTGCCGCAGAGCGTGCATCTGTCCTCCCTGTGCTCGATAACCCAAGGCAGATCATGATATGTCAGGCTGCTTGGGGTAGAGGGTATGGATCGAATTGAGACCATATTTGATACTCCTTTCTGTCTGGTGGAATCACCACCGTATTTTCTCGCATAGGTTGGAAGTCAAGGGACTGGTCACGGTCCGGGATCATGGCGTCAACGCCGCACATCTCAGAGGCCAGGGCCCATTCGCCGGGTTTGCCGCCGATGGTGGCAGGCCGAAGTTTCTTCTGATCCATGACCATGAGGCAGGTCTCATCCGGCAGGGAACCCATGACGCAGTTCGGGCCGTCGACAATAAGCCGGCGGCAGACATCACGCAGTCCCCGAAGGAAGTCGCCTTGAGGATGCTGTTCCAGTTCTTTCGTCTTCAAGGGGGTGATGACATGTTTATACGCCTCAAGCGGCAGTTTCAGTTGCTTGACCACATAGTGCAGGATATGGGCAAAGACCTCCGAGTCGCTCTGGTACCCGATATATCCGGGAAAATGTGTTCCGGTAAGCCACTCCTTGATCGGGATAAAGGCGGTGTTCTCGCCGTTTGTCATGGTGCAGACGCCTTGAAGGAAGAAGGGGTGACATGCGTAGAGGTTGATTCCCCAGTTGGTGTTCTGGCGGCCCTGGGCCATCACTATTCTTGACTGGATCCGGTCGTCATTCAGGCTGAGGGCATCGCCGATTCCGAGCGGCCAGCCGACTTCCTTGATCATCACAACATCCGGCCAGAACGAGAATATAGTGAGGTCTCCACCATGTTCTTCGCCATCTCTGCGTAATGCCAGACGAGTCATCATCAGTTCCCGTTCAAGTTGTTCTCTGTCAAAATTTTCCCAGAAATCCGGCGGGTTATAAACCCGTAACAGGTACTTGTATCGATCTTTGGCCTCGATTTTATTATGATTAACATTAAATTCATGGGCGTATTTCTTCGAAAATCCCCAGCCTTGCATTTTCATATTTAATCTGTAATCTGCATCTTGTGTATGGGCTATACCGGACAGAATCAAATCAGAGGGCTGATAATTAAAATCAGTAAACGTAACGCCCCTCAACAGGAGGCCGAGGCCACTGCCGTCATATCCTTCCTGCATGGCTTCCATAGCTTCTAGGACACTATATGGGGAAAAGGGGTCCGATGCTGTTTTTAAGGCTAAGCGGCACATATTGTTTTCTCCGGTAATATTTTTGGAATTTAAATTGTTGGTTCGAGAATTGTGTCGTTTCGGTCGTGTTTTGAAACCTGTACAAATGAACTACACCCGCAGCAAGTTGCGGGGAAGTAACCATAAAAGAAATTAACAGTAACGCAACCTTAAAATTCTAATATGTAACTTATGAGAAAGCAAGGTGTAGGCAGAGGAAAAAATTGTTTTTATATTTTTGTTTAATTTCCTAAGCTTTCAAGAGAAGTTAAAAAAAACAGGGGAATATCTTTGTTCGGATTGCCGCAACACGTTATACTGTATATTCGTCAAGTTTGAACGATTACCGTCCAAGGAGGTCTACTGCCATGTCTCCCTTGGTAAACGGTTACTATTCCGTATCTGTTTAATATGTAAATTGTAACTATTCAGGTGGAGCAACAAACGTGGCCTAAACTCCATCCCGTAACTGTTCAGCAGTGCTTCAGATGTGCACAAGCAGGCTGACGAGCTATAGTTGGCTATGCGAGAAGGCCTGATCGTGTGCAGATGGAGTGCT
>DAOVSZ010000004.1 GCA_030627725.1 Desulfobulbaceae bacterium | reverse complement strand
TTATCAATAATGTTAATCGTGCCGTCAGCACCGAGCAAAGCGGTCACGTTTGCACTGGCCGTTGGAGGGGCGCCAACGGCGCCGTCGGCATACAAATCACTGAGCCAGTCCAGCAAATTCTGGATCGTACTTGTGGCTGTCACTGTAAAATCCGTCGCTGCTATTGCGGCGCCATCACTAACTCTATTGCCACTGAAAGTATAAGTATCTCCAATCTCCACGAGTTCCCTGCTCAATGCCGCATCATCGTTGAAAAGCGTTGTCATCAGCGCAGTCGGATCATCCTCAACAGTTGCTGTAGAGGTTGGGCCGTCATACATCACGCCGGTTGTTGTGACCCATCCGTCGGTGATTCCTGACGAGCCGCCGAACGGGGTACAGCCATCCGCCGAGATGGTGATGAACCGGGTGACATACATGCCGGAGTCGCTGCCTGTATCATCGGTCAACTTGAGCCTGCCCACGGCATCAATCGAGGACGAACAGCCGAATGTGGCATCCAGATCGTCAAGCAGGTCCGAGACCTTGTTCGAGGTGTCGACATCGTAGACCAGCCTGGTGACCGCCTGGCCGTTATGGTTATACCCCTCAAAGATAAAGGTGTCGCCGTCCGCCATCTGGTTGCCGCCGCTGTCATAGACGCTGCTCCACAGGGACTCCTTGCTGATATAGGTCCCTGCCGTGGTATCGTCAAGCCCGCCGTCGTCGCTTACCAGGATCTGACTCTGGAGTGTCGGGGTGCCGCTATACTTGGCGCCGATCCTGAGGTCGATCAACTGGTTACCGAGATTTACGTCCGTGGGAGAAATATTGCCGGTAAAATTCACCGCAAACTGATAATACGACTCGCCCGTCTGCAGAACCTGCCGGTTGGTATTGAGCGCCGGGTCCACCTCGCCGTCCGGCGGCACGTCCCAGGCATACATCTTGTCGATATCGCCGCTGGTGCTGAACTCTATCACCCCGTACAGGAGAGCTCCGGCGCCTTTATGGTCTTCATAATCATAGGTCTCGTCCGGAGCATAGACGGTCTTCTGGGCATCGGTCAGGTTGCGCCTGTCTTCCGCCGGATCGCAGGTGACCAGAAATTCCCAGATGTTATCTTCAGTCGTGGTATCGAAGTAGATGCTGATATCATGGCTTGCGCCCTTGGAGTCGTAAACCTTGATCGCGCTCGTATACTCGTATTCGTTGACATCGATCGGATCGGATGGGGAGGCGCCATAGACATTGGTGCCGTTCCAGGCGTCAAAAAGCCGAGTTTCGGTCTCTTCCTTGACCTTTTCCGAATCGAGGTTGAAGATGACCTCGATCCCGTCGGTCTCAACCGGCGGCGTGCTCTTTCCAAGCATAATGTCGCCGATCGTTCCTTCACGCTCTCCGCTGTCCAGATCGATTCCCCAGCCCTGCACGAAATAGCCGACCGGACTCACCAGATACCCCTCCTGGTCAAACCGGAACTCGCCTGCCCGTGAGTACATGTCCGCCTCAGCGCTTTCAGCGTTTCTGAGCATGAAAAAGCCCTGACCGCCGATCGCCATATCCGTGGCGGACGTGGAACTCTCGAATGATCCCTGGGCAAAGAGGCTGTCGATGGTCGAGAGCGTCACACCGCGTCCGACCTGGGCCGAGCCGGCGGCAGTTGACACCGACTGGGACAAAACGTCCTGAAATGTCGAGCGGCTCGATTTGAACGATACCGTATTGACGTTCGCCACGTTGTCGCCCAACACCGACATGGCCTCCCCCATGGTGCTCAACCCGCTGATACTTGAATATAACGAACTCGATATTGCCATGATTTTCCTCCTGATCTCTTAGGAGATCACCTTATTCATTTCTATAAGAAAATTCTTTGTCCCCCCGGACACAATAAAACATTTTATAGTTTACTCACCAGCCTCCTCCTGATTCTTCGGCTGCACAACGTTGATGATTGAGCCCACGTCCATGGGGATATACCCATCAAGTGTCGCGATTGCCTCGCCTCCCTCAAAATTCACCCCTGTGACTTTGCCGGTTGTGCGATAATCCACTTCAACTTGGCCCATAAGCGGGCTCATCGCCTTGACATGATAGGTGTACAGCCCGTCTTCCACCTGATCGCCTCTCATGTCCTTTCCGTCCCAGTCCAGCTCATAGAGCCCGGGATCACTGCTGCCGACATCAATTTTCCTGACCAGATGACCGGCCGCATTAAAAATCTCGATTGCACATGTCTCTGCCGCCTCTGTAAGCGTAAATTCGGTCCATGTTGTCTCACCGTTGTTGACGCCCATCATGTTGCCGTTTCCCTGGACCTCTTTGTCAAGAAGCGAAAGCAGTTCGAGATTATTCTGCGAGGTCTGATAGTCGAGCAGCTTCTCCATGTTATCGCTCATCTTCATGGTGGCCTCCATGTTGCTGAACTGGGCCAGCTGCGAGGCCATCTCATAGCTGTCCATGGGCTTCATCGGGTCCTGATACTGGAGCTGGGTGATGAACATGGTCAGAAAATCCGTACGGTCAAGCTCCTGTTTGCCGACCGTCTTGAGCTCAGGCTCCGCTGCCATTGGTATGCCGCTTGCTGCGCTTATTACTGCCATCAGATTCCCCTTTAGACAAAAATATTCACATTACTTTCCGGATATTTTTCTGCCGCAGCCCGATGATAGAGCGCCTCTTCCGGCAGTTCGGACAGTGTTTCGCGTCGTATCCCCAGACTGTTTCTTTCGAACTCAAAACGCTGCCAGGCGTCTTCCGCATCGTTATCCCGGTCAACGGAGACAAAGCACTGGTCGAGCACGAACCCGCGCTGTTCAAGACTCTCCTTGAACTGCTGCATATGGCTTTCCAGGGCCTCCTTGACCTTGCTGTTCTCCATGGCAAAGGTCACTGAGATCTGATCGTTACGGATCAGCATGTCCACCTTCACCTTTCCAAGTTCCGGCGGGTTCAGTCTCAAGATCAGATGATGGTCATTATTCTGCAACCCCCTTATGACACCCATGGTTATCTGGTCTGCGGCCTGCTGCTGCAGTGCTGCCGCCATCCTGAACCCGGGCATTGCCGCCCTGGGGACGTCCACAGCCTTTGCAGACTCGTCAGGCATTTCCAGAGGAGTATTCATATATGCTGCCGGAGGTGTTTCGGCAAATTGAAACAGCTGCGGCACAAACTCATGCCGACCGCCTGACTGACCGCCTTGCGACCCAGGGTCACTGCCGGCTTTTCCTTCCTGTCTCATCTGCGTCCAAAGGTCAAAATCCATATCCGCCTGCTCGTCAAGCCACATCTCCTCATCAAGCGCGTGATTGACCTTTTCCACCCTGACCTTTGACATATCAACCAGCTTCTGCAACTCCTCATAGATGGCTTTCAGACTCTCCTGAACAACCGGGGTAAAGCCTGCTGATGCGTCCTTGAAACCAGCCTGAGCAAGCAGCGTATCGAGATCATCAGCAAAAGCGGAGATATCAACCTGGGGCCGATTCACCTCAACATCCGTGATCCCTTTTGCCAGAATATCCCGCAGACCGGCAAGATTGAGCTTCCGTCCATCCTGCTTATCGCCCAGAAGCGATTGTATAACCTCCCGGGACACGCCTGCCTTGGTGAGGATATTGCTGAACTCTTCCATGTCCCAGTCCGACAGGGCGGCAAAACCTTCCGCCTCAATTTCCTCGAGCCCATCAAACAAAAGAGTAAGATCAAGCTGGTCCTCACCGGTCACGGCCATATCGGCAAGCTGCCGGATCGCTTCCGGCGGCACACCCATCTGAGAAAGCAAGGTCTCAAAAAACGGCAGGTCCGTATCAGGAACGGTTATCGGCGCCGGGTTATCCATTTTTTCAAAGTGTTCCGTCAAGGCGGCAAAAAAATCTATAAGATCCAGCTCTCCGCTGTTCTCTTCCATCTGCTGCAGCAGAAAGGCCAGCTGAGAAACATCCATGCCGGCCTCAGCGGCAATTTTTTCCAACAGCCCGATATCCGCCTCGGTCAGGACCCACTGACCAACCTCAAGGCCGGTGCCTTCGGCAACCTCTTTGAGTTTTTGGATTATATTCTTCAGGAACCCTGCTTCCGTTTCTCCGGCGCTTTCCGGTTCCATCTTCTCCGGGGTCGGTTTTTTCTTCATTTTTTCAGCCCGCTCCACCCCAACCATATTCTGCTTTTCTTTTCGTTCCGTTCTCATCTTCTCTTCCATGTATTGAGAAAAAGAAGCCTCTGTCGCCTTTCTTCCAGAACCGGACCTTTCTCTGACAACTTCATGAACAGGTTGTTGCGCTACCGGCGCCATAAACATTTTCGAATCCACCGAATTTCCTCCCTGTAATCGGTAATCGTGCATAAAAAACGAAACCTCTAAATGCCCTAACAGCAATCTGTGTGCCAATTGTGTTTCTTTCATGGAAAGTCTGATTGAAGGCAGGGATTATCTGACCTGAATTGATGCTTCCAGCAATCCACGTTCGAAGCAGGAAGACCTCTGTTTTCAGCCATCTCGAGGGTTTCCCCTCTCACACCCAAAGAAAAGAAAAAAAGAAAAAACAAGGAAGGATTTTTTGTATGAAGCGGCGCCACTCAACCGGCCTGTCCTGCGATAAAACTGGGAAAAATTTGCCGAAGACATTCCCTGGTATGCAGATTTTTCCTCTTGCAAGTCAAAAAAAAACCCGGCTCTCACAATGTGAAAACCGGGTTTAAAATACCGTCAACCGTAAACCGTAAACTGTCCTACTCAAGCACCCCCAGAAGCTTACTCACCCGGACCGCCTTATCTTCGTCAATTTTAGGGACAATCTTGGCAACCGCATCGGTCGCCATGGCCCGCAATATTTTCGCCACTGTCTTATCCTCCATCTTATTCAACAGCGGCGCCAGCTTGGTGGCGCTCATCGCACTGTATACCTTGACCAGGTTCCTGAATTCTTTGTCTTTTGCGCCCTTGAACTGTTCAAGCTTCTCCTGGATATCAATCTGCATGGTGGTAAGCCTGGCCAGCTTGGCATCAAGTTCCTTCTGCAGTGATTCCAGTTCCTTTTCTGTAACTTCCACCACATTCTCCCTGGCCTCTACCGCATCTTCACGTTTTTTCAGCTGGTCCGCCCATTCAATCTGAGACAGGGACACCTTGACAGGTTTTTTCGGAACTTTCTCTGCAAAACATGTACAGACAAAGAAAAGCACGAATAAAAAGGATGTTCCTAAAATAATGATTGGCGCCTTCTGCAACATAGTCTGTTTCCTTGTTTGCATGAGTTACACTCGCTCGCTGCCAAAGGTCAGGACCGCCATTTCATCATGCTCCTTTAATTCCTCTTTCAAGACCTCTTTCAAAAAATTCTGATGGTCCCGCTCCTTGGCCTTTTCTATGATCTGACGCTCTTTGACCTTTTCCAACAACGCTTTCCTTGCCTCTTCAACCACATGCTTCTGGGATTCTATCATTGTCATCTGGACCTGAATGTCCCTCTCCCTGCTCCGGATAGAGTTCATATAAAGAGAGAAAAGCGCTGCCTGCAGCCTCTTTTTCTTCCTCTCTTCCAGGTCCTGAATAATCCGTACCCGTTCCGACTTTAAGACTTCAAGGCGCTTCTTATGACCGATCAAAATATCCTGCTCACGCACAAGCTTCAGATGCGCCTGCTCCTCAAGGTTGCGCCGAAATGTCAAAAGTGTCTCAAGTTTATATTTATACGTGGCCATGGGGAAACAGGGGTCAGGGTCCAGGGTTCAGGGGCCAGGGTTTAGTTACTGAAACAATTCGGCAAGCGCCGAGGCGCTCTCAGCCATCGTCGCCTTTTCATCCACCGGCTGCCGCAGGTATCCCTCCAGCTTATCGATCATATCAATGGAATAGTCGATCTTTTCGTTGCTGCCTTTGGCATAGGCGCCGATATTGATGAGGTCCTCCGAACGGCGGTACGTTGCCAGGGTTTCCAGAAAATGATGTGCGTTTGAGACCTGTTCAGGCTGCACAACATCGATCATGCAGCGGCTGATACTTCCCAGGATCTCTATGGCGGGATAATGCCCGCGGCTTGCCAGGTCCCGGCTTAAGATTATATGTCCGTCAACAATCGAACGGACGGCATCGGCAATCGGTTCATTCATGTCATCACCTTCAACCAATACGGAATAAATCCCGGTGATGCTCCCCTTCCCTTCACAGTTTCCCGCTCTTTCAAGCAGACGGGGCAACTGAGAAAAAACAGACGGTGTGTAGCCTCTGGAAGTGGGGGGTTCTCCAACCGCAAGCCCCACCTCGCGACTAGACATGGCATAGCGTGTCACCGAATCCATCATCAAGATGACGTCCCGGTTCTTGTCCCTGAAAAATTCGGATACAGCCATCGCCAGATATGCTCCCCGCATACGGACAAGTGGTGGTTGGTCGGATGTAGCGACAATGACAACAGACCTGGCAAGCCCTTCAGGCCCCAGGTCCCTCTCGATAAAGTCCTTCAACTCCCGGCCGCGCTCTCCGATCATGGCAATGACGCTGACGTCTGCTGCCGTATGCCTCGCTATCATGCCGAGTATCGTGCTCTTTCCCACCCCGGAGCCTGCCAGGATGCCGACACGCTGTCCCTTTCCCAAGGCAAGAAGACCGTTTATGGACCTGATACCGACATCCACAGGTTCAAGGATACGCTGTCTTTCCATAGGATTAAGAGGTTCCGCATAGAGGGGATAAAGGGCATCACAGTCGAGCGGGCCCTTGCCGTCCATGGGATTCCCCAGACCGTCAATGACCCGGCCCAGCATAGACTCGGCAACCGGCACGATCGCCTGGCCGCCGACAAGCCGGATGACGCTGCCGGGCTCAACCCCCCGCATCTCACCTAAAGGCATCAGCAGCACCCGACCTTCACGGAACCCAACCACTTCG
This sequence comes from Desulfobulbaceae bacterium, assembly GCA_030627725.1. GTDB lineage: Bacteria > Desulfobacterota > Desulfobulbia > Desulfobulbales > DAOVSZ01 > DAOVSZ01. Next base: position 16,509 of record DAOVSZ010000004.1, on the reverse strand, counting down.
GCAGGCACGCTCCCCTTGCCTCTGAATATCTCCACCTCACAGATACTGCCGACAGGGATCCCGGGGCCATGGCTCTCGATCACCATGCCAATCACCTGACTGACCCGCCCCTGAATACTGAACCGTGGGACCTCTTCCGCCGCCTGTATGCATTGGGATACGTTCATTATGAAGGGGAAGCCTCAGCAAGCGCGGCAAGAAAGGCCTTGTCAACGGCCTCAAACAAACTCTCCTTAAAACCGTCGACAGTCGCATCGACATCACCGAAATCAGACTCCAGATAACACCCGCCCTGTGCTATGACCGGGTCCTCAATCAGCTGCACACGGCTTTTCCCTTCAAGAAGAGTTGGATCTTCAAGACCAGCCTCCTTAACACGGTTAAAATCATCAGCATGGAGATGGACTTTTACCACGGAATTCTCAACCACAAACTCAAGGGCCTTCCTGAGACAACTCTGGATAACCAGGGGATTAACCGAGACCTCATGATTCACGAGCCGCTCGACCATCACCTTTACAAAGGGCAGGATGTCCTCTTCATATTTCTTGTTCAGTTCAGCCCGCTGTCCCTGCATTTCTTTTAACAGATTGTCAACCCGGGCTATGGCCTCCTCAAATTGCTTCCGCCCTGCAGCCTCACCTTCCTGGCGCCCATTTTCCAGACCTTCTTTATACGCGTCCTCTTTGATCTTCAGGGCCTCGTCCCTTGCCTGCGTCAGGACCTCCTCGGAGAAGAGGAGCACCTCCTCCTTTTTCTTCTCCAATTCCTCCATGGGACTCAACATGACATCACCCATGGGCTTCAGGAGAGAGGCATAGGAGACAAACTTACCCGTTTTCTTTTTTCCAAACCCAACAGGCGCTCCTTGGATACTGCCGCCGATATCATCTTGCAGTTTGATTACACTAGACAAACTCGTCCTCTCCTCCGCCGCCGGCCATCAGCTGAATCTTTCCTTCCTGCTCGAGCCGTTTGGCGATTTTAATAATCGACTGCTGCGCGCCCTCAACGTCCTTGACCCGGACAGGACCCATGATCTCCATATCCTCTTTCAGCATCTCCACGGCCCTGGACGACATGTTCTTGAAAATCTTCTCGGCCAACTCCTCTGAGGCGGTCCGTAAGGCCAGTTTCAGATCATCGGTGCTGACCTCTTTAAGAATAGCCATAATGCCGCGGTCTTCCACGCCGTACAGGTCCTCAAAAACAAACATCAGACGTCGTATCTCGTCGGCAAGCTCTTCCCGTTGTTCTTCTACTCCTTCAAGGACAAAGGCCTCAAGCGCCCGGTCTGCGTTGTTCAGTATCTCAGCAACCGTCTCAACGCCGCCCAGCCTCTGGCCTTCCAGGCCCTCAACAGAGATGAGCTCCTCCTGCAGAACGCGGTCCACATCCACCAGAATCTCCGGGCTCACCTTGTCCAGTTCACTCATCCGCATAACGACCTCGACCTGGGTGTCCTCCTTCAATTCAGCAAGGACCTGGGCGGCCTGTGTATAGTCCAGGACCGACAGCACCAGAGCTACGGTCTGGGGATGTTCATTGCGAAGAAAATTCACCAAGGCCTTGGGCTCAAGCTTTCTTGCCTTCTGAAAAAGAGTAAGCCGCCAATCGGAACGGATATCTTCCAAAATCTCCGAGGCTTTGTCCCCGGTCAGGGCGCGCTTCAAAGCGGTTTCAAGCAGGTCGTCACCGGAGAGATAGATCCCCTCACCTCCCTCGTCTGTACGAAACTCGTCTAAAAGGGAGGATATATCATCCTTGTCCACCCGGTCCATCTTGGACATCTGACGGCCGACCATCTTGATCTCCTCGGTATCCAGCCGCTTGAAAACCTGAGACGAAAAGTCCTCACCCAAGGTGAGAAGGAAGACCGCCGCCTTTTCCGGTCCGGTCAGATTATCTACCGCGCCTTCCTGTTTCTTGTTTTTCTTTGCCATTTACTATCTCTCGTAACTATTCAGGTGGAGCCAAATACTTGGACTAAACACCATCCTGTAACTGTTCAGCAGTGCCCCAGATGTGTACCCATCCGGGCATAAACTCCAGCAGGCTGGAGAACAGGTAAGCGGAGCGAAGCGAAGACTCCGATAGTTGGCCTATGTGAACCAGCCTGATCGTGTGCAGCTCAACTCCGCATGGAGAAGCGGATGGGGTACTGCTGAACAGTTACTATCTCTCTTCTCTCAACCAGCGCCGTACCAGATCCGCCGCCCGACCGGGATCACTCTGGGCAAGTTTATAGATCCGTTCCTTGTCCGATATACCGGTGTCGGCAAAACCGACCTCTTCGTCCTCTCTCCCGACGCCCACTCCCGGGGCGCCTGCCAGCACTTCCGCCGCCCCCCTGCCGACAACTCCTCTTGCTGCAATCATTTTAAAGAAGGGCCGGACAACAAACATGATAACTATAAGCGCGCCCAACAGATAAAATATCGGCGTGGCCAGACGTTCTATGAGCGGAGTATATTTATCCATTGCACTCAGCTCAGGCTCCACAACCGAGGAAAGGGCAAACGGCATCCCGGCCACTTCCACCTGGTCCCCGCGCTCTTCGCTGAACCCGATCGCGTTTTTGGCTATCTTCTCAAACTGCTTGATTTCCTCTGATGTCCGTGCATTATATTGTAGGCTTGTATTTCCGTCCTTGTCAACAACCTTGTCATAGGACCCATCCACCATGACCGCAACAGAAAGTCTTTGGATTGTACCGGTCGCTTCCTGAATGCTGCGCGTCTTTCTGCTGATTTCATAGTTCCTGGTGACATTATTCCGGGTATGGCTCTCCCCTGCAAGTCCTCCCTCTTCCTCTGCCTCCGTATAGGTAGCGAGTTTTCCCTTCACACCCGGAATCCCCTGCGGCTTCTCCCCGCCGCGCAGGTCTTCCTCGGTCAGCAACTGCTCGCTCCTGATAACCTGACCTTCAGGATCAAAATTCTCCTCAGTGACATTGATCCGATTGAAATCGACTTCAGCAGTGACCCTTGCCAGGGCCTTGCCGACCCCGACAATCTCTTCGAGCATGGTTTCAACCTTTTTCCTGAGAGTCTCCTCGATCTTCATCTGATATTCGAGCTGGCTCGCGGACAAGAGCCCCTCTTGATCAGCCTGCTTCCTGAACAAAAGCCTGCCTGCCGTATCAACCACGGTGATATTCTCCGAGGCCAGACCGGGGACAGCGCTTGCCACGAGATTCACTATGGCCTGGATCTGGTGTTTTGAAAGCTTTTCTCTTCCTCTCAATTTAACGCTGACGGATGCGCTTGGTTCCTGCTCATCCTCGATAAAAACGGATTTCTTCGGAGTGGCGATGTGCACACGCGCTTCCTGAATCTGCTGGAACTGCCGGATCGTTCTGGCCAGTTCACCCTGGAGCGCCCGCTGATAGTTCAGACGCTGGACAAAATCCGTGGTGCCGAGGCTTACCTTGTCAAAAATCTCGAACCCGACCCCGCCACCGCGCGGCAAACCTTCACCGGCAAGCACGAGCCTCGTTTCATGGACCTTGTCCGACGGGACCATAATTGCCGTGCCCGCATTGCTGAGCTGATACGGCACTCTCTGCTCCTTGAGCCTCGCAACAACATCCGCGGCATCTTCCATGGACAAACCGCTGTACAAAACATCATAGTTATACGTGCCGCCGCCGGTGAGAGTCAGGCTCAAGAGCACGCCGACAACTGCAACAATGGCAACACCTGTGATTATCTTCTGGGTCATACCCATGTCCCTGAAAACTCCAGTTACCTGGCCAACCATCTCTTTTGGATCCGCCATCGGTTCTCCTTTAATACTTTGAAAAATTCACACCTAGTATAATAAGCATTTTGATATCACATTGCAAAGCCTGGGAGGTTGTCCGAGAATGCAATTTTTTCTCAAATCAAGGCATTTTCAAAAAATAAGCGGAGTCATATGTGTGATATTGCGAGCATTATTTTTTGAAAATGCCGAAGAGTTGGGGAGATAAGCGTAGACTTCGAAAAGGGCGTTCTCGGACAGCCTTCTAGAGCTGCATCCGCATCATCTCCTGATAGGCCTCAATCGCCTTTCTGTGGGCCTTTGTCATCAGCTTAAAGGATATGCTTGATTTTTCCATCGCGATCATAGTCTCATGGATATTTGCATGCTGCCCGCTGATAAGTCCTTCAGCAAGGGCATTTGCCTCGCTTGCCTGAGAGCTGACAGCGTCGAGGGACTTTTTAAGGACCTCGCCAAATCCCTTTTCCTCCACTGATCCGGGCTTCAGGTTCCCTGCCGCACCATATCCCGCCTGTACAGGACCCACGGTAATATTGTTCATCACTTTCTCCAAAATTTTAAGCGGTTAGCGGTTAGCTGTTAGCTGTTAGCTTAACCACCTGGTTTTGTTAGTCCTTTCAGCTAAAGGCTCATTGCTAAAAGCTCATTGCTAATACTAACGACCGATATCGAGCGCCCGCATCGCCATTGCTTTCACCGAATCCAACGCCGCAACATTGGCATCATAATCCCGTCTGGCGCTCATCAGATCCACCATCTGTTCCACCGTGTCCACGTTCGGCATCTTGACCATCCCGTTTGCATCAGCATCAGGATGCGATGGGTCGTAAATCTCTTTAAACGGCTTATCATCCTCAACCACTTCAATGACTTTTACCTGCCGCAATTTTGAAGAGGCCGCATCCAGCCGTGAGCCAAAACCCTCTCCGTCCAAGGGCCGCGCCCCGAAAACAACCGACTTTGCCCGATACGGCCCGCCTTCAATCGTCCGTGTCGTATTGGCGTTGGCCAGATTCATGGCAGCAATATTAAGCCTGGCCCGTTCCGCTTTGAGCGCAGACCCGCTTATCTTCATAGCTGTCAGTATGTCCATGAATTATTTTCCTCCTTCATCAATGGCATATTTCAACCCTTCAAATTTCTTGCTAACAATCCGTGTCGCTACCTGATACATGAGCTGGTTTTCTGACAATTTCAGCATTTCTTCATCAAGATCCACCGGACGTTTTTCCGATGAAAACTGAAAACTCTCTCCGGCATCAACCGGGTCGAGCGCAATATGCTTCTGATGCGTCCGGGCAAGCTTTCCCTGGCCGGTCAGGACATGGTCCATGACCTTTCCAAAATCAAGGTCCTGTACCATATACCCAGGGGTTTCAATATTAGCCAGATTGGACTGAATAAGCCCCTGCTTCTCCATCCGGACATTCAGGGCCTGGGAAGCAACATCAATCGTGCCGGCAAATATATTCTTAATCGGCATTATTTTCCTCCTTTTTCCTCTGAGAGAAATGTACACACAGCATAAAGTAATGCAAAAATAATGCCGTCAGTCTTTTTTTTAGAGAGTCTCAAAAAGGAAAAGAGAGAAATCGGAAAAAGCAGTGTGGCGAGAAGAAGGAATTTTTTTCTTTTTCAGGTTTTATTTCAGCTAGTTACCAAGTCATCTAGTCGACAAAACCCTGACTTCTATATTCGTTTAACTTGTTGCGGAGTGTCCGGACACTGACGCCGAGCATTTTGGCGGCATGTGTCCTGTTATTGTCAGTTTTCCGGAGCGCATGTAGGATCATTTGACGCTCACCATCCTTTAAGCTTGTAACGCCGGCATCAAAGCTGACCGCAGCCGCCTCACTTTGCTCAGGCGGAGATCCAGCGCAGCTGACGTCAAAATCCGGCCGCATATCGGCAGGGACATCCTCATCCCAGAAATCATACGGTTCAAACGTATCACCGGCACAGAGAAGAACAGCGCGTTCGATAACATTCTCCATCTCCCGCACGTTGCCGGGCCAGCCGTATTCCATAAAGCCTTTCCGTGAAGCCCTGGAAAGTTTCTTCACCTCCCTGCCATACTGGAGCGAATACTTTTCAACAAAGTGCTCGGTCAACAGAGGGATATCACCCTTTCTCTCTCTCAAGGGCGGAAGGCGCAATGGGATAACATTCAAACGGTAATAGAGATCTTCACGGAACGACCCATTCTTGACCGCTGCATCCAGCTCCAGGTTCGTCGTTGCCAGCACATGAACATCAATCCTCATCGGGGCTTTGCCGCCAAGCCTGTCCACCTCTTCTTCCTGAAGGACGCGCAGAAGTTTGGCCTGGAGGTGCAGCGGTATTTCCCCTATCTCATCCAACAGCAGAGTGCCGCCGTCCGCCAGTTCGAATTTGCCTTTCTTGGTTGTAATGGCCCCGGTGAAAGCGCCTTTTTCATGACCGAAGAGTTCACTTTCCAGCAGACCTTCAGGAAGGGCCGCGCAATTCAAGGCAACAAAGGCCCCGTCCCTCCTGTCGCTCTCGTTATGGATGAATCTGGCAAAAACCTCCTTTCCGGTGCCGGACTCGCCCAGAAGTAAAACAGTTGCCTTGCTCGAGGCGACCGTTTTAGCCTTCTGCATGATCCTCAAGAGTTTCTCGTCCGTGCCGATGATGGGCCGCATCTTTCCGCCTGCCTGTCTTTTCACTGAAGTCTGAGCTGCGGCGGCGACACCTGGAAATGAGACCGAGGTGAATATACGTTCAACAACATCTTCAATAATCTCAACAGGAAAAGGCTTCAGGATATAATCGGCAGCTCCCTGCTTCATTGCCAGGACCGCTGTATCGACGGTTGCATATGCAGTCATGATGACGACAGGAAGGTCGGGTGTTTTCTCGTGGATCCTGTTCAATAATTCAAGACCATCCATCTCAGGCATTCTGATATCGGCAATCACAAGATCAGCAGAACTCTTCTGCAAGATATCAAACGCCATCCGGCCGTTCTCGGCAACCGAAACATCATACCCCTTGCAGTTCAATGCCTCGAACAGGGTCATTCGTATGCTCTGGTCGTCGTCAACAACGAGTATCTTCCGAGTGGAGTCAGCCATTAATCCTTCGCATGAATCGCCGACATTGTTCTGTCGATTTCTACCTGCCGCAGCCTTTCCTCGGCAAGCTGTTGCAAGACAGGATCATCGCCGGCCTTGACCATTTTCAGAGAATCGAAGCATTTTTCCCACTTTTTCTCCGCACAATAGACATCACCCATATGCATACGAATTTTCTGAGACTGTTTTCCTTCCTGCGGCATATCTTCAGCAAGGGCAACCTGGTAGGCAAGAAGCGCCTTGGAAAGCTCCTGCCGCTCAAAATAGCTATCTCCCAACATGCCAAACCAGCGTTGAAGGGCATCTTCATCCAGCCATTTTTCCTTCTTGTAAGTCTGCAGGGTTTCAGCCGCTGCTTCGTGTTGTTTTATGGAAAACAAGGCACGGAGAAGACTTTCACCATAAATGTTCTTTTTTTCAGGAAATGTCAGAAGTTCAGCCGCCTGTGAATAAAACGCAGAGGCCTTCTTCATATTCCCTTGGGCCTCACTGAGTCTGCCGCTCAAAAAGCATATTTCACCAAATATCTTCTTGTCCCTGTAAATCTTGTAAAGGTGCTTCAAGAGACGATCGGCTGAGACAAAATCCTTCATGGTCAGATACAGATTTGCCCGCCGCAGATAGAGATCGTTTTTGTCTTCATCCGAAAGGGACAACCGCAAGGCCCGGTAATACACGACAGCTGCCTGATCATAGAGATACAGCCCCTCCAAGGCCTGGCCGGTTAAATAGAGCAGTTGTCCGTCCGGATATTTTTCTATATGCCCGTATTCAGTCATAAGTCTATAGGCATCCTTGAATTCCTTTTTTTTCATAAACTCTTGAAAGCAATAGAGCAGGATATTGCCAGCGGCACTCTGCTCACCGCTCTTTGTCTTTTCCGGCGAGGCGGACTTCAGATACCTTTTCCCAACGTCAAGGGCCTTTAAAAAATCTTCACGGGCCTGATACCGCAGGAAGAGACCGTATCGTGCTTCCTGAGCAATCGGTTCATTTGCATACCTTTCCAACAAGACCAGATAGGGAGCGTCTTCGGAAGAATCGGTAAGGTCCCCCTTCCTTTGCCATTTCGTCGCCTTCTTCTCCGGATCGTCAAGAAACTGCGCCACGCGGAAACGACTCATGGCCACAGAGCGCATATCATCCTCACATTCATCAATAACCTTGAGATAAAATTTCTGGGCGGCAAAATCATTGCCCTTTCGGTAATAACTCTCCCCGAGTTCAAACAGGGCCTCTCCCCTTTCAGAGGGCTTGTCCAGCAGATTGAGATAGTGCATCAATTTTTCCCTGCCGTGCTCTTCGTCCCCGAGGCGGGAATACACCCTCCCGAGCAACAGCACAACCTCCGGATAGTCCACGTAAAATAAAGGGAATTCCCCTAACGGCCCTTTATAATATTTGATCGCGGCCACATTCTTTCCCCGTTCTACCAGCACCTCAAAAAGACCGAACATCCCTCTTTTCTTTGTGGTAACATCCTCTGACCCTGCAAGCTTCTGAAAAATCTTATCCGCGTCGTCGTATCTCTTGGTTTCCATGAGGTACTTCGCATAGAGACAACTGGCCTCGACTGAAAGCTGAAAATCAGGGAACCGTTTAAAAAACAGCTTAAAACGGACATCGGCCTCGCGATAAAGCCCCATGTGAAACAGGGCTACCCCCATATTGAAATAAGCGTCAGGAGAATGCGAAGAGTCGGAAAATTCAGACGCAAAGGCCTTTGACAACTCTCTGACCCGCTCCCATCCCTGCCTCGTTGTCAGCGCCTCGTCTTTATAATACCGCACAACCTGCCACAGAGAATCTTCTGCGTGTGGCGAGGTGGGATAGTTTCTATAAAGACGATAGAAAAGGCCTACCGCAGCCTCTTCATCACCCTCTTCGATTTTCTCCAGGGCCTTGTCCCTAAGTCTTTCCGCTGCCAGAAGCGCTTCCTCATGCTGCTCTTCCGGAGTGGGGTCTTCGGCATAAATGTTCTGGCTGGAAAAAAGAATACAGAGTGAAAAAAGAACGAGAAGAAGAATCCGGGGACAGGAAAGGAACGTATTGTGATAGAAGCAATCCTGAGAAGACATGACAAGCGATTGCTGCAGAAGGCTAAAAGCTGTTCTCCTTTGCCTGTTGTCTTTTGTTGAACTCATGCCTGTGTTTACGTTGGTAAATGATTCAATAACAACAACCGTTATAAGAAATTTAACCTAAAATGAAGTGTTCGAGATCGCCTATGTCTCAAGGGCCGGCTTGGTCAGCTTGTATCTCTTCATCTTCTCAAGAAGTGTGGTCCTGTTTACCGTAAGCAGCTTGGCAGCCCTGTTTTTTACCCAGTCCGTCTGGCTAAGCGCCTGAATGATGAGACCTTTCTCAAATTCAGCCATCTCTTCGCTTAAGCAGAAACCCTGAGCGGGAATCTCGTCAATACTCCCGCGAGACACTCTCTTCGATCGGGAAGAATCGAAAAGACGTTCCGGAAGCTCCTCGTTATTCAAGATATCGCTTCCAGTCAGAATAACCATCCGCTCCACCACGTTCTCAAGCTCCCTGACATTTCCCGGCCAGGAATACTTTATAAACCGGGACAGAGTCTCTTCTGCTATCCCCTGTATCGCCTTCTCTTTTGACCTGTTGAACTTCTCAATAAAATGTGCAACGAGCAACGGGATGTCGGATGTCCTCTCTCTTAAGGGAGGCGCCACAACAGGGATTACATTCAGCCTGTAATAGAGATCTTCCCTGAACCGTCCCTCGCGAACCTCTTCCTCCAGGTCTCGGTTGGTTGCAGCAATCACCCTGAAATCAGAAGTGATTGTTCTGGTGCCGCCAACGCGCTCAAATTCCCGTTCCTGCAGCACACGCAAGAGCTTTACCTGCAGCATAGGGCTCATTTCTGAAATTTCATCCAGAAATACCGTGCCGCCGTTTGCCATTTCAAAACGGCCGATACGTGTCTGCACGGCATGCGTAAAAGCGCCCTTTTCATGCCCGAACAGCTCACTCTCAAGGAGTTCTCCCGGAATCGCCCCGCAATTCACAGGTACAAACGGAGCGGCACTGCGCATTCCGCCATAATGCAACGCCCGGGCAAGAAGTTCCTTGCCGGTGCCGCTCTCACCTTGGATGAATACCGTTGTATCGGTATCGCACACTTTGGCAATCAGCGAAAATACCTCTTTCATTTTTCTGCTTTCGCCGATTATATTGACATAGCTTTCTTTTCGGTGACCGTCAGCTTTTCCTACAGAAGATTTTTTCATAATATATAGATTGTTATCACAGATAAAATTAAAACATTATGATATCTTATATACTCTATCCATAAAAATGTGTCATTTTTTTTTCACTTGTTATAAATTGTCATCAGACAATAACTTACTTTCATACGGGAATGCTTTTTTTGGTAACTGCTCAGCAGCATCCTGTCTGAACACAACCTGCTACTATGAAAAAAACTACTGAGAACACACCTCCGGGCGAAATCCCCGTTGATAAACCTTTTGTTGATCTGGTAAAGGTCTCAAAGATATTCAAGCCATCCATAACCGCCCTCCAGGACATCTCCATTTCCATTGCGCGGGGAGAACTTGTATTTCTCACCGGCATGAGCGGGGCGGGGAAGACGACTCTGCTTAAACTCATATGCTGCCTTGACAGGCCTACCAAAGGTGTCATTGAAGTGGAGGGAAAAGACCTGAGCAGGCTTAAGCCCAAACAGCTCCAACTGCTGCGTCAAAATATTGGCGTCGCCTATCAGAACTTCAGGATCCTGCCCGACCTGACTGTCTTCCAGAATATTTCAATGGCCATGGAAGTCGCCTATCGCAGTCCGACAGTTATCCGCCGCCGAATTGATGATCTTTTAAACATGCTCTTGCTGACCGACAAGCGTGACACGGAAACAGGGAAACTTTCCAGAGGGGAACAGCAAAGAGTTGCGATCGCAAGGGCCGCAGCCAATTCACCCTCCCTGCTGCTCGCTGACGAACCGACCGGCAACCTGGATACGGAAACAACCTGGCAGGTGATGAATCTTTTCAAACAGCTTAATGACGCCGGCACCACAATAATCATTGCAAGCCATGACGAAACAATTTACAAAAACGCGCCGTTTCGAACCCTGAAGCTGGTACAGGGAAAACTTGTTTAAAACTAACGAGGAGCCGCCGCATGAGGTATCTGGCTTATATCTTAGCTCAAACCGGTCGAAATCTCAAACAGACATGGTCCACCCAGTGCATGACCCTCTTGACCGTAAGCCTGTCTGTTCTCATCTTTGCCTTTTTTTTCCTCATATACACGAATATGCTGGCGGCCGGAGAAAAACTGGGCGATGAATTACGGCTCATCGTTTATCTTGAAGATGAAATCGTACCGCAGATGCAAGATCAGCTCGAACGAAAAATCCGAGGATTCAGCGATGTTGAAAAGGTTGTGTATGTTTCACGAAAGAAAGCCTTTGACCGTCTCTCAAAACAACTTGACAAAGACAAGGATGTTCTTGACGACCTCGGTCCGGACTTTCTTCCTCCCTCCATCGAGGTATACCCTGCCAAAAACCTTCACACACTTACACAGATCAAACACTTTGCCGATTTCCTTGCCACCCTTCCTCAGGCTACAAAAGTACAGTATGGTCATTCATGGGTCGAACGGTTTGCATATTTCACGAAACTGCTGCAGATCATTATGTTTTTAAGCGGCGGCCTGCTCATCCTGACGACCACCTTCATGGTTTCGTACACAATAAGATTGACCATTTTTGCCAGACGGGAAGAACTGCAAATATTAAGGATGCTTGGCGCGACAGATGCTTACATCAAGGTCCCTCTCCTGCTGGAAGGAGTTATGCAGGGGTTCCTGGGAACGGGATTCGGTCTTCTTTCACTCTATTTCCTCTTCACCTGGATCAGAGAACGATTCACCGGCCCCGGCTTTCTCAACCTTTTTGAATTTTCATTTTTCCCGCTGCAAATTTTAGTGTTGATTACGGGTGTAAGTATTATTTTCTGCGCCGGCGGAAGCCTGACCTCAATGAGAAAACTTCTGCGCCTATGACCCTCCAACAACAAATCATCATCATTGCAATCTGCTCCCTGGTCACTTTTTCTCCTCTCCTGTCGGAAGGGAAAGAACCTGTTCGCACGATGAGAAGCCTCGACACCCAGGTGCTCCACAAGCAGAAAAAAATAAGCCGCCTGAAAAGGGGCATTGAAAGCCAGGAAACCAGGATCAGTTCATCCAAGGAGAAGGAGACCAGCCTGCTTTCAGAACTTGATGAAATTGACACCACCCAGGAACAACAACGAAGACGTCTTTCAACGCTCCAGGAGGAACTCAAAAAACATGAACAGCGCCATCAGGAACTGCAGCTGGAACTTGACAGTCTGATAGCACGCAAGAAAGTCCTTCAGTCCTTCATAAAAAAACGGCTTGCAGCCTATTACAGGATGGGACCTGTCGGCATTATGAATGTCGCTTTTTCAGCTACCAGCCTGCCGGAACTCCTCCTCTTCTCCGACTACTTTGAGACGCTTGTCCATCATGACCAGCAGGCAATCAACAGCTACCGCCGGAAAATACAAGAACTCACCGAGATAAAAACGGCCCTTGAACAAGCGCAAAAACTTGCAGCAGAAGCCGTCAACGAAGTAGAAAAACAAGAAAAACGCTTAGCTGACACACGTTTTGAAAGGATGACCCTGCTGGAAAGAGTGAATACCGAAAAAAAACTCTATCAGCGCGCTCTCGCTGAGATCAAAACAGCCTCAAATCAGGTGACGACCACTCTTGGAAAGTTGAAACTGCAAAATCTTCGGGAGAAAAAGAAAAGACTGAAGAAAAAGACCGCTTCTCTCTCTTTAAAAAAGAAAAAACCATCATCAACGCCGTTCGCCTCCAGAAAAGGGCTTCTTGACCCTCCTGTTCCAGGTACGGTTGTTACCGGTTTCGGCAAAAACACAAAAGGAAAATTCGGCATCACTACCTATGCAAACGGCATCAATATCAAGGCCCCTGCCGGCACACTGATCAAGGCGATCCACGGGGGGAAAATTGTTTACTCAGGGACCTTACGCGGATACGGCAAGCTTTTAATCATCGACCATGGCGAGCAATACTACAGCCTTATCTCCAGGGCTGAGACATTCTTTAAACGGGAGGGGGAATATATTGCCGAGGGTGAACCTATCGGTCTCATGGGTGATAAAAGCGGACTCTTGAGCGAAGGTCTCCACCTGGAGATACGGCACGGAACAAAACCGGTGAACCCACTCCAGTGGATAAACAATGCAACATTGACGATAAAAGCAACAAGCAAAACCGAAAAAAAATGATATAATGAATGTAACTGTTCAGCAGCTCCATCTGCACACGATCAGGCCTTCTCGTATCACGCCATGGCGTGATAGCTTGTCAGCCTGCTGGAGTTTATGCCCGGATGGGTACACATCTGAAGCACTGCTGAACACTTACGGGATGGAGTTTAGGCTATGTTTGTCGCTCCACCTGAATAGTTACTAATGAATGTAACTGTTCATTCCCTGACGCCGCAATCCGGTTGTAAATTCCAAATCAAGTTGGTATGATATTTTTTTCATTTCACTTATTCACTAAAGGTTAATCATGATATCTGCTTCTTCTTGCTCTCCTTCCAGGATTCTTTTCAAAAGTTTTTTTCTGCTCTCCTTCTGCTCTTTATTCTGCCTCTTTTTCCTGACGAAAACGACCTATTCTGCAGACAACACGGAAGCTACCTATAAAAATCTTGAAATCTTCTCCAATGTATTGAGTATTCTCGAAAAAAACTATGTTGAAAAAATAGATCCGGAAGAGGTTATCCAGGGCGCCGTCAAAGGGATGCTGACCTCCCTTGACCCCCATTCCTCATACATGAAGCCGGAAGATTTCAAGGAACTTCAAGAGGAGACCAAGGGGAGTTTCAGCGGTATTGGAATTGAAATCACGATCAGGGACGGCATCCTGACAGTAGTTTCTCCGATCGAAGGGACGCCGGCCTTTAAAAAAGGCCTGAAAGCCCGTGACATGATAGTCAAAATCGAGGACGAATCTACGAAAGATATGACCCTGATGGAAGCGGTCAAGAAATTGCGTGGCCCCAAAGGATCGGAAGTCACAATCTCCATCTTGAGGGAAGGATGGGTCGATCTGAAACGGATTACGATCGTACGGAACATTATTCCTCTCGTCAGTGTCAAGTTCAAGTTTATCGAACCGGGATTTGCTTATGTGCGCATCACAAATTTCCAGGCAAAAACCACAAACGAACTCAAAAAAGCCCTTGAGAAACTTTCCGGCGAAGAAAAAATCAAGGGCCTTATTCTCGATCTGAGAAGCAATCCGGGAGGGCTTCTTGAGCAGGCTGTCAAGGTCTCCGACCTCTTTCTCAAGGAAGGGGTGATTGTATCAACGCGCGGACGCCTGAGTGATCAGGACATGACACGGAAAGCACATTCCAGCGGGAAGGACTATACCTTCCCAATCATCATCCTGGTGAATGAAGGCAGCGCGAGCGCCGCTGAAATCGTTGCAGGCGCTCTTCAGGACCATAAGAGGGCCCTTATCCTCGGGGCGCAGACATTCGGCAAGGGATCGGTCCAAACCGTCATTCCGATGCCGAGCGGCGCCGGTTTAAGGCTTACTACAGCCCGCTATTACACACCGAAAGGGGTCTCCATCCAGGCCAAAGGAATTACGCCGGACATTGTTGTCCCAACCGAAATCCAGGATGACTCCAAAGCGGCAAAAAAACCCAAAAAACCTCATTTTCTGAGAGAAAAGGACCTGAAGCATCATATCAAGAATGGCGGCGTCCTGAAAAAAGAACCAAAGGAATCTAAAGAAGAAAGCAAAAAAGAGAAAGACGAAGCAACGTCTGCAGCAACGTCTGATGAAGAGTACGATCTCAGTAAGGAAGAAAAAGACCGTGAACTGGTCAAAAAAGACAAACAGCTGCACACGGCTCTTTTGATGCTGAAGGGGTTACATGTCTTTGAAACATTAAAACCGTAAACGGTCATTCCAAGACAACCTGCTACCTATTTTGCGTAGCTGCAATCTCATAAAAATCCCTGCCTGCAAGGTCGTTGATGACGATCGCGGGAAACTCCTCCACCTCAAAGCGGAAAAGGGCCTCTGCGCCGGCGTCCTCGAACGCAATCAGTTCGCTTGACTTGATGCATTTTGAGAGCAAGGCGCCTGCGCCGCCTATGGTGGCCAGATAGACGGCCTTTGATTTCCGCATCGCCTCTCTGACCTCCTGTGATCTTGCTCCTTTTCCCAATGTTCCTTTGAGCCCCAGTGAAAGAAGTCTCGGAGTGTATGCATCCATTCTGTAGCTGGTTGTCGGCCCGGCAGCGCCAATCACCTGACCGGGCTTTGCAGGCGTTGGCCCTACGTAATAGAGCAGCTGCCCGGCGAGATCGACCGGCAGGTCTTTTCCTTCATCTAACAACGCGCACAGGCGCCGGTGTGTCTGGTCCCTGCCGGTATACATCGTACCGGTCAAGGAGATCAAATCGCCGGCAACCAGGGAGTCAAGCGCCTGATCTTCAAACGGCACCTTAATTTCCTTGAGGTTTTCCAGAAATGTCGGACGGAAGCGAAGAAGAGACATTATAAAACAATTTCCTTATGCCGGTGAGCATGGCATTGAATATTTACCGCAACAGGCAGGCTGGCAATATGGGTCGGGCAGGTCTCAATATGAACAGCAAGCATGGAGTTGTTGCCGCCAAAACCATGCACCCCGGTTCCTTTCTCATTGATCCTGGACAGGATCTCTTCTTCCAGCGCTGCAACATCGGCCCTCGGACTCTTCTCACCTACCGGCCGCAGCAGTGCCTTTTTCGATATGATTGCGGCCTGTTCAAAGGTGCCGCCGATTCCTACGCCGACTATTCCGGGTGGACAGGGATTGGGTCCGGCGGCAACCGCCGTCTCAACAACGTAGTTGACAATCCCTTCCCGACCGGCCGAAGGCGGCAGCATAACCAGGCCGCTCATATTCTCACTGCCGCAACCTTTTGGCAGAAAGAAAATCCTGATCTGATCACCCGGTTCCAACTCAAGATGGATAACTGCCGGCGTGTTCGTACCGGTATTGACCCTGGTCAACGGATCACAGACTGATTTCCGCAAAAAACCTTCATCATACCCGCTTCTCACACCTTCCTGAAGAGCGGCGTAGAGATCGCCGATAACCTTTACATCCTGCCCCAGAAGGACAAAGACGACCCCGACCCCGGTATCCTGGCAGACAGGAATACTTTCGCGGCTGGCAATATCCGCATTGATCAGGAGCAGGTCAAGGATATTTTGAGAAAGAGCGCAGGATTCCCGGTCTCTTGCTGCGACCAGGGCGTCGAGGATATCTGGTTCCAGTCCACAGGCAGCATCTATCACAATGGACTTTACCGCCTCCGTAATCTCTCTTCCTTCTATCTCCCGCATAGAGTACCTATTTATTCTCACGCCGTCTTCTGAGAGCCAGACTTTGTTGTTTAAAGCTGTGCTGTATCAATTTTTCCCGATCATCATCCATGATGAGGGAAAACTCAGCAGAAACCTGGAAGGTCCCATCGGCATCCGCATCTGTATTCTTTGTACAGCTCACAACTTTGCCCAAACAATAGAT
>DAOVSZ010000315.1 GCA_030627725.1 Desulfobulbaceae bacterium | reverse complement strand
TTTTTCTCGGAGTGACCCTTTTCAGCCTTCTCGTCCTTCCTTTTCTCCTTGTTTATGGTTTCTTCAGTGCAAAAACAACACCCGATGGTGTCCTGCGCAAGGGTATCCGCCTGCACGGCTGGGTCCTGACCCGCATTGCACCGTTTATGGCGCCGGTCAAGGTGGAAGACCGCTCCGGCGGGATAGAGCCGCCTGTGATTTTTGTTGCCAACCATTGTTCATCCGTCGACCCGTATCTTTTCGGCATGCTGCCGTATGAAAATGCCTTTGTCACCTCATGGCCGTACAGGATTCCGGTGTATAAATGGATCATGCGGCTTGCATCCTATATCAATGCCGAGGATGGCTGGCAGGCGCTTCTTGACAAGAGTGCGGCCCTGATGCAGGGAGGCTGCTCGCTTATTATATGGCCGGAGGGCCACCGCTCAAAGGACGGCAACTTGGCCCGTTTTAAAAAAGGGGCGTTTGAACTGGCATGCCGGACCAACAGGCCGATTGTGCCGGTCTGTATCCTGGGC
Organism: Desulfobulbaceae bacterium; assembly: GCA_030627725.1. Classification (GTDB taxonomy): domain Bacteria; phylum Desulfobacterota; class Desulfobulbia; order Desulfobulbales; family DAOVSZ01; genus DAOVSZ01. The sequence continues at coordinate 2,618 of DAOVSZ010000315.1, read as the reverse complement.
ACGGACAGGTTGCTGCCGCCGGGAGCACGATTTTTTACACCAAGCAGGGTGAAGATGGTCGTTCTGCCACCGATTGAGCCTGGAACGAATGCTGGTGAAGATCAGGTATGGGCCCTGAGAGACAAGGTAAGGGAGGCGATTGCTGCGGAACTGGTGAAAAATGGCGCTAATGGGGTTCGCGGAGAGGCTCAGGTGCGGGAAAGGCATAAGGGGACTTTTTGTAAAGAGTCATGAAGTACTTTTCAATAGAAACAGGTCTGAAATGGCGTAAAGGAAACCTGGAAGATGCGACAGTCTTGCAGGCGGAACGGCTTCAGGACCATATCAGGCAGGCTGGAAAAGCGCCCTTTTATAAAGAGCTGTTGCACAAGGTCGGCTGTAGACCGGAAGATATAAAAAGTGTCAACGATATCAGGCACCTTCCCTTTACATTCAGAAAGGACCTCGATGATCAGCAATCCGCCTTTCAGGCGGTTTCCGATGAACATGTTGCTGATATCGCCCTTACCTCCGGCACAACCGGAAACAGTGTCCAGGTTTCTTATACGAAAAGAGATCTCGATCGGCTCGCCTTTAACGAGGCGATGGCGTTTCTGGGCACGGGCGCCTCTCCGTCCGACAGATATCTTCTCTGTGTGACAATAGACAGGTGTTTTATTGCCGGGCTTGCCTATTATTCAGGCCTGGTTAAGCTGGGGGCGGCTGTCATCAGAAGCGGCCCGGGGCAGCCGGCCCGGCAGTGGGAGCTGATTCGGCAATTGAAACCGAATGGAATTGTCGGGGTCCCCTCGTTTTTAATGAAAATGGCAAAATGGGGCACAGACCATGGCCTTGATCCGGCAAAAGCGAACATCCGTTCGCTGGTAGCGGGCGGATAACCGTTGCAAAAACCTGATCACTTGCGGGCGCCGCTTGCCAGGGACCTTTGTGATGCCTGGGATGCACCGGTATTTTCTTCGTATGGGGCGACCGAGTTTGAGACCGCATTCTGCGAGTGCAGCGCGCAGCAGGGTGGGCATGTGCATCCGGAGTTAATGTTGACCGAGATTGTCGATGATGCCGGCAACGTTCTGCCTGATGGCGAGCCGGGAGAGGTCGTGGTTACGCCTCTGGGGGTGGAAGGGTTTCCTCTTGTGCGCTTTCGTACCGGTGATATTGCAAGGCTTCATGCAGGCCACTGTTCGTGCGGCTGGCAGACGCCCCGCCTGGGCGCGATTGAAGGCAGGCTTGCCCAGCGCCTCAAGTATAAAGGCACCACGCTTTATCCGGAGATGATCTTTCATGTTCTTCAGGAAATCAAGAGTGTCGAGACCTGTTATGTGGAAGTCCGCTCAGCAGCTGACCAGACAGATGAAGTAAGGGTGGTTGTCGGGTCTGATGCTGCAGTTGATACAAAAGAAATTACCGATTTTCTGCAAGCCCGCCTCAGGGTCTGCCCCGAGGTTCATGTGAAGGACAAGCCGTCAGTTGTGCAAGTCATGGAGGCAGCTGGAGGACGGAAGCTGCAGCGGTTTTTTGATTTTCGATAAGGAAAGAACGATATGAGTTGTTTTGGAGATAACTGGGGTCTTGAGTTCACCCCGGAAGAGATAGAACGCGCCCGGTCGGAAAACCGGCTGTTGTCGATGGAACTCGAACTGTCGCGGTTGTGCAACCTCAGGTGCATATACTGTTATGCCGCGTCCGGCCTTGCTTTGGAAAATGAACTCTCGTTTGATGAGATCACGAATGCGATCGACCAGGGCATCGAACTCGGAGCCCGGAATATCATCATCCTGGGAGGCGGTGAACCGCTGCTGTATCCGGACCTTTTCAAGGTGATTGATTATATCCTGTCAAAAGGGGTGCGGGCGGACCTGTTTACAAATGCGACCTTGATTACACCTGAGATAGCGGAACAGCTCTATGAGAAAAAGGTCTCAGTTGTTATGAAGCAAAACAGCCATATAAAAGAGATTCAGGATACGCTCGCCGGTCATGCCGGGGCCTTTGATGCGATCAGGAAAGGACTGACGGCCCTTCTTGATGCCGGGTATCCTGATGAAACGCATACCCTTGGCATAGAAACCATTATCTGCAAACAGAATATCAAGGAACTGCCTGCTCTCTGGCGCTGGGCCAAAACAAAAGGGATTACCCCCTATTTTGAAACCATGACATGGCAGGGAAGGGCCAAGGAGCACCCTGAGCTTGAGGTATCAATCGATGACGTCAGACAACTTTTTGAAACTTTAGCAAAAATAGACCGAGAAGAGTTCGGCAACGAATGGACGCCGCACCCTCCCCTCGTATCATCCCACTGCGCCCGGCATGAATATTCATGCACCGTGACTTCGGATGGCGATATTCATCCCTGTCCCGGAGTAAGTATTCCGGTTGGAAATATCAGAGAGAAAAGTCTGGCGGAGATTTTGAACAAAAGCCCGGTGGTAAGGGATTTGAGAAATATCAGGCAAACGGTCAAGGGACAGTGCAAAGAATGCGATCTCGGCTCGTTCTGTTACGGCTGCCGGGGCCATGCCTATCAGGTCTCAGGGGATTATCTTGCCGAAGATCCTGTCTGTTGGCTGCATTCCTGAACTGAAATAAAGGCCGACCAAGAACCTTTTTGCTAGCTG
>DAOVSZ010000033.1 GCA_030627725.1 Desulfobulbaceae bacterium | reverse complement strand
GTAAAGTCTTGCCGAACAATTCTTAATGATGGTATAGTATCTAGGCAAAATTGCTGGTAACTATTCAGCAGCCATACCCGAATAGCTTGTTGCACAATTTTGCGTTAAACCTCAATCTGTTCATCCGTAACTGATCACGGGTTGAAGCTCCCAATTGACGATTGAACGCCTGACCGGTGAAACCATCATGAAAGAAAGCATGGAAAAAGCGAAAATCCTGATCGAGTCGCTTCCTTATATCAAGAAATTCTATAACAAAACCGTCGTAATCAAATACGGCGGCCACGCCATGGTGGACGAAAACCTGAAGAAGAACTTCGCCCTTGATATCATCCTGATGAAATACATCGGCATCAACCCGGTGGTAGTGCATGGCGGCGGTCCGCAGATCAACCAGTTCCTGCAGAAGATGAACATCCAGCCGGACTATGTCCAAGGAATGCGGGTCACAAAGGGCGAGACCATGGACGTTGTCGAAATGGTCCTGGTCGGCAAGGTCAACAAGGAAATCGTCGGGCTTATCAACTTTCATGGCGGCAAGGCAGTGGGCCTTTCCGGAAGAGACGGAGACCTGATCAAGGCCCGCAAGATGAAAATCTTAAAAAGCCAGGTCAAAGACGCCCCGCCGGAACTTATCGACTTAGGGCGGGTCGGCGAAGTAACTCATGTGAACCCGGATGTTCTCATCTCCCTCGACTCCCAGGATTTCATACCGGTCATTGCGCCTGTCGGTGTGGGAGAAGACGGTCAATCATACAATATCAACGCAGACCTCGTTGCCGGCGCCCTTGCCGCCCACCTCAAGGCGGCCAAGCTCATTCTCCTTACGGATGTCGAGGGAGTTTTGGACACGAACGGCAAACTTATCTCATCAATGACCGGCGATGAGGCGGAAGAGACCATTTCCAACGGTATCATTTCAGGCGGCATGATACCAAAGATCAGATGCTGCCGGGATGTCGTAAACCAGGGTGTGCCCAAGGCCCATATCATTGACGGCCGCATCGAACACGCCATCCTGCTTGAGATATTTACGCAGCAGGGGATCGGAACCGAGGTCACGGGAGTTCAAAAGACAGAATGAACAACACTACCTGTATAGAAAAAAGTGAAAGGGTCTTTATGAATACATATGGAAGATTTCCTGTTGCCATGGTTGAGGGGGCCGGATGCCGGCTGAAAGATGCAGACGGCAAAGAATATCTTGATTTCGTAGCAGGTATTGCCGTCTGCAGCCTCGGGCATTGTCATCCGGCCGTGACCGCGGCTGTGTGTGAACAGGCTGGGAAACTGACCCATGTCTCCAACCTCTTTCATACCGGGCCCCAGACTGAGCTGGCTGAACTTCTTGTTGCCAACTCGTTTGCCGACCGGGTGTTTTTTGCCAACAGCGGAGCTGAGGCAAATGAGGCGGCGATCAAACTTGCGCGAAAGCATAGCGGAGAAGGCCGCTTTGAAATTATCTCTCTTGAAGGCTCCTTTCACGGCCGCACCCTGGCAACAGTTGCGGCCACCGGCCAGCCCAAGTTTCATAAAGGATTTGAACCGCTGCCGGACGGTTTTGTACATGCCCCGTTCGGAGACCTTGATGCGTTGAAGGATATGGTCTCACAAAAAACATGCGCTGTTCTTTGTGAGCCGCTGCAGGGAGAATCCGGCGTGCGGCTTCTGGAGAAAAAATACCTCCAGGGTATCCGCGAGCTGTGCACCAAGCACAACCTGCTTCTTATCTTTGACGAGGTCCAGACCGGCATGGGACGGACAGGCAGCCTGTTTGCCTATGAACAGCTTTTCGTGACCCCTGATATCATGACCCTTGCCAAGGCCTTAGGCAACGGGCTCCCCATAGGCGCCATGCTGACAACCGAGACAATTTCCGCCTCCTTTGGACCTGGTTCCCATGCCTCGACCTTTGGAGGAAATCCAATAGCCTGCGCCGCAGGACTTGCGGTCATGGAAAAAATGCTTGCTGACGGTTTTATGGCGCAGGTCAAAGAAAAAGGCGCCTACCTTGCTGAAAACCTGGAGAGCCTGGCGGCAAAATACCCGGCCGTTGCAAAAGAGGCCCGGGGAGCAGGTCTTATGCAGGGGCTGGTCTTGACCCCGGCTGCGGTCCCCTTTGGACAGGACATGGTGAACGCACTTTTTAAAGACGGTTTTATTATCAATTTTGCGGGAAACGAGGCGCTGCGGTTTATTCCTCCTCTGGTGGTGCGCCGGGAGGAAATCGATCTCCTTATGAGCGCGCTTGATCGCTGTTTTGACACCCTGAAGATCTGATCTTCAGGAGCTGGCCCCCGAAATATCCTTGCAAAATATACATTTTTTTGTATTTATGCCTATTTGGCTCATTTTTGCCGGGTGTTGCTTCCGGCAATGGATGGGCCGTCATTATTTTAACAGGCTCTCTGAGAAGGTGAAACATGGCAAAGCATCTCTTATCCCTCCGGGACTTTGACAAAGCAGAACTTACCGCCTATATCCGGCGAGCGGACGAATTAAAGAAAGAGACCAAGGCAGGCGTCCGGCATCAGCAGCTTGCCGGCAAGGTCATCGCTATGATATTTGAAAAACCTTCAACCCGGACCCGGGTCTCTTTTGAAGGGGCCATGTATGGGCTTGGAGGCCAGGTCATCTATCTTTCCGGCCGGGACACCCAGCTTGCCAGAAACGAACCGCTCAAGGACATGGCCCGGGTCATGTCCAGATATGTAGACGGGCTGGTGATTCGTACCTTTGGCCAGGAGATTGTCGATGAACTGGCCGGATACGCAACCGTTCCGGTGATCAACGCTCTGACCGACCGGCACCATCCATGCCAGATCCTCAGCGATATCATGACCGTTATCGAACACAGAGGGGAGATAGAAAAACTGAAAATCGCCTGGGTCGGCGACGGCAACAACATGGCAAACTCCTGGCTTGAGGCAGCCGGCAGAATAGGCTTTGACCTGACCCTTGCCTGCCCGGAAGGCTATGACCCTGATCCTGAGATCCTGGCGTATGCAAAAGAAAACTCCTCGCATTCGATAACCCTTGTGCGCGATCCGGCTGACGCAGTCAAAAACGCGGATGTCGTGAATGTCGATGTGTGGGCCAGCATGGGGCAGGAAAGCGAGCAGGCTGAAAGGACAAAAATCTTTCAACCCTATCAACTGAATAAGGCGCTTCTCGGCAAAGCTGAAAAAAATCCGATTGTGCTCCACTGCCTGCCTGCGCACAGAGGAGAAGAGATCACAGAGGAAGTGCTTGAAGGACCGCAATGCGTTGCCTTTGATCAATCGGAAAACAAACTCCATATCCACAAGGCAATTCTTGAAAAACACATATAACAACGAGGTCGTAGGGATCAGGCCCCTGCACCCTGACCCCCGAACCCTGGAACCTAAATATCATGGCTGATGTAAATAAAATTGTACTTGCCTATTCAGGCGGCCTCGACACCTCAGTGATTTTGAAATGGCTCAAAGAAACCTACAACTGCCCTGTCATTGCCTTTGCCGCAGATGTCGGTCAACAGGAGGACTGGGATGCGGTCCGCAAGAAAGGCATGGAAACCGGGGCTGAAAAAGTTGTCATCTCCGACCTTAAAGAGGTCTTTGTCAAAGATTATGTCTTTCCCGCCTTCCGGGCCAACGCCATTTACGAAGGGTCGTATCTTCTCGGCACCTCGCTCGCACGGCCCATCATAGCCAAGGAACAGGTACGGGTGGCGGAAGAGGAAGGCGCTGATGCGGTGAGCCACGGCGCCACCGGCAAGGGCAATGATCAGGTCCGCTTCGAACTGACATACCTTGCCTTGAATCCAAGCTTAACGATTATCGCACCCTGGCGTTTCTGGAACCTCAACTCGCGGACCAAACTCATGGCCTATGCCAAGGAGCACGGGATCCCGGTGCCGGTGACAAAAGAAAACCCATATAGCTGTGACGAGAACCTGCTGCACATCAGCTTTGAGGGAGGCATCCTTGAAGATCCCTGGCAGGAGCCTGAAAAGGCCATGTTCAAGCTGACGAAAGACCCGGAGGACGCGCCTGACAAGCCGACCTATATCGAGATTGAATTTAAGCAGGGAACTCCGGTTGCCATTGACGGCGAAACCCTCTCTCCGGCCGATCTTCTTACTCAACTGAACACCTTGGGCGGTGAAAACGGCATCGGCCGACTCGACATGGTGGAAAACCGTTTTGTGGGCATGAAGTCACGTGGCGTATACGAAACACCGGGCGGCACAATCCTCCGGGCCGCGCACAGGGACCTGGAAACGATCACCATGGACCGCGAGGTGATGAAGCTTCGCGACAGTCTGGTGCCGCAGTATTCCCAACTGATTTACAACGGCTTCTGGTTCTCGCCGGAAATGGACCTTTTGCAGAAGACCATGGATGAGAGCCAGAAAACGGTCAACGGTGTTGTCCGTCTTAAGCTCTACAAAGGAAACTGTATTCCTGTCGGTCGTAAATCCGACAATTCGCTCTATCAGGAGAGCTTTGCAACCTTTGAAGAGGACGAGGTCTATACCCAGTCAGACGCCGAAGGCTTCATCAGATTGAACGCCCTGCGTCTCACTATGCAGGCGCTGCAAAAGAAAAAATAACTGCCCAGCAGCACCCCAGATGCACACGATCAGGCTGGTTCACATAGGACCACTATAGTTCTCCAGTCTGCTTGTCCATATCTGGGGCACTTCTGAGCAGTTATTATATAGATAACTAAATCACACAGAGAGAGCATAGAGCCGCAGAGTTTATTATTTTTTTCTCTGTGTCTCTGCGTGCTCTGTGAGAGAAAAAATCAGGACCTCCCAAAAATGGCTTCATCAGACTCAAAAAAACAAAACCCGTCCGCCAAGCTCTGGGGAGGGCGTTTCAGCCAGAAAACAGCGGCATCGGTCGAGGCATTTACCGCCTCTATCCATTACGATGCCCGTCTGTACCGGCATGATATTGCCGGCAGCCGCGCCCATGCGACCATGCTTGCCCGGCAGGGCCTGATCACGGATGAAGAGCGTGACCTCATTATACAGGGGCTTTCCGAGATAGAGCAGGAGATCGAAGACAACCGCTTTCTCTTCAAACCGGAGCTCGAAGATATCCATATGAATATCGAAAAGGCCCTGGTGGATAAGATCGGCGATCCCGGCAAAAAACTGCACACCGCCCGCAGCAGAAACGACCAGATCTCTCTTGATATCAGGCTCTATCTGCGCGAGGAGAGCGAGCGGATCATCGGGCTTTTGACCGGTCTGCAGCAGGCCTTTGTCCGCCTTGCACGAAAATACCTCTCCGCAGTGATGCCCGGGTACACGCACCTGCAGCGGGCGCAGCCGGTCCTGGTTTCCCACCATCTCCTGGCCTATTATGAGATGTTTGAGCGGGACAAAGAAAGGACCAGAGACTGTCTGAAGCGGATCAACGTCATGCCATTGGGATCTGCTGCCTTGGCCGGAACAGGCCTTCCCATTGACCGGGAATTTGTCGCGAAAGAACTGAATTTTCCTGCTGTGACCGCAAACAGCATGGACACAACCGGAGACCGGGATTTTGCGGTTGAATTTCTCTCGGTCTGCGCCCTTATCCAGATTCACTTAAGCAGACTGGCGGAAGAACTTATCCTCTGGTCCAGCTCGGAATTCTCCTTTATCACCCTTGCAGACAGCTTCTGCACCGGCAGCAGCATCATGCCCCAGAAAAAGAACCCGGACATCCCGGAACTGCTCCGCGGCAAGAGCGGTCGGGTGATCGGCAACCTCATGTCGCTTCTCACCTTGCTCAAAGGACTGCCGCTTACCTACAACCGGGACCTGCAGGAAGACAAGGAACCGATATTCGATAGCGTGGATACTGTTGTGCCGAGTCTTGCGATTGCCACTGAACTTTTTGACAACCTCTCCTTTAATACCGATCGCCTTGCTGATGCCACCCGTTCAGGCTACATGACAGCAACGGACCTGGCTGACTATCTGGTGTTGAAAAAGGTCGCGTTCAGAGAGGCCCATTCGATCGTGGGCCAGGCAGTTGCCTTCTGTATCAAAGAAAAAAAAGAACTTGAGGATCTTTCGCTCAAAGAATTGCAGAGGTTCTCAGACGCTATCGATCAGGACGTTTTTGATGTTCTTTCCGTCAAGGGATCAATAAACAGCAGAACATCCACAGGCGGCACCTCGCTTACAACCGTGACAGATGCCCTTTGCGCGGCTGAAAAAAAACTAGGGATGGGAAAATGATCCGTTCTCTCTCCAGCATACTTTTCATATTGCTTCTTCTTTTTCTACTGCCCGGATGCGGGAAAAAGACCATGCCGGTCGCGCCTCAGACCATTGTACCGGAACGGGTTACCGATCTCGGGTACACGCTGGATGAAAAAGGGGTAACGCTCTCCTGGACCTTTCCCAACAGGACCGTTGAGGGAAAACGACTCTACGTTATTGAAGGGTTTGAGGTCGTGCGGGCAGTTGTGGCAGAGGATGCGTATTGTGAAGGATGCTCTCTCCACTTCGGGCCTCCAGTTGCTGTGTCCGGCGGCAAAATGCCTGCCGGAGGCGCACGGAAAAAAGGGTCGTACACCGAGTCTCTTCTCCGGCCGCAGCACCGCTATTTCTACAAGGTCCGCGCCACAACCAGCTGGAACCTGCCCAGCAGAGACTCACATATAATCTCCTTTGTCTGGGAGACACCAACCGCAGCCCCAACAGCAGTTACGGTCACGGTCGGCGACAATATGCTCGATCTTTCCTGGCAGCCACCCACAACCTTTCTTGACGGCGCTCCCCTAAGCGGATCACTCAGCTATGAAGTCTTCCGCAGCAGAGACGGCAAAGGGTTCAGACCAGTAAGCGGATCAGTAAGCAAGACAAGCTATCAAGATCTGGCGGCAAAAAATGATGAGAAGTACTCTTACAAGGTCCGTGCTGTCCGGCACTATAAAGGCTCAATCGCAGCCGGCGTGGCAAGTCAGGTTGTCTCGGGAATCCCAAGCGACAGAACACCTCCCGTGCCTCCTCGTGCGATCAAGTCTGTCAAAATCGGAAAAGACATTAAAATTTCATGGGCGTCTGTGCCGGACAAAGACCTTGGAGGATACAGGATTTACCGACGTAAAGCGACATCAAAAAAACCCGAACGCATTGGATCAGTCGCAGCGACGGCCACCACATTTATTGACCGGAAGCCGGCGACCGGAACGGTCTATTATTCCGTTACAGCCTATGATCACGCTACTCCACCGAATGAAAGTACTTTTTCCAGAGAAACTAAGGATCATTAACAAAAAACGTAACTATTCAACCAAGATTAAAAAATTGGCTAAACCTCCAACAGAATCTATTCAGATGTGCCTTAGATGTGGGCAAGCAGGCCGCCGAGCTATAGTGGGCTATGCGAGAAGGCCTGATCGTTCACAGATGAGGTGCAGCTGAATAGATACCAAAAATCATGAATCATTTTAACTACAAAGACGACCACCTCTTCTGCGAGGAGGTATCAATTGCAGATATCGCAGCCACTGTCGGGACACCGTTCTATCTTTACAGCACCGCGACCCTGACCACCCATTTCAAGGCATTTGACAACGCCTTTTCACAGCCGCACATCACCTGCTTTGCCACCAAATCCTGCTCGAATATCGCTGTGCTGCGGCTCTTTGCCTCTCTAGGCGGCGGCGCCGACATAGTTTCCGGCGGCGAGTTGTTCCGGGCACAAAAGGCAGGGATCGACCCGAAACGTATTGTCTTCTCCGGAGTCGGCAAATCGGCAGACGAGCTGCGTTCCGCGCTATCCGCCGGGATTCTCTTCTTTAATGTCGAATCCTACCAGGAACTCAACCGGCTCCAGAGCGTTGCGGCCGACATGGGAGTGACGGCCCCTGTCTCGTTCCGGGTAAACCCTGATGTTGACCCCAAGACCCATGCCTATATCTCGACAGGACTTGCAAAGAACAAATTCGGCATTCCTATCAAAGATGCCTTTGATATCTATAAAACCGCCAATGAAATGGAGCATGTCGAGGTGCTCGGCATAAGCTGCCACATCGGATCACAGCTGACCGAGATTTCACCCTTTATCGAGTCTCTGCGGAAGCTGAAGGTCTTTCTGGCCAAACTTGAGGAGGCAGGTATTCCTCTTTCATACCTCGATCTCGGCGGAGGACTTGGCATTCAGTACAATGATGAAGAGCCGCCTCATCCGGAAAAATATGCCGAAGCAATAAAGAAGGAGATGCACGACCTTAACTGCACCTTGATCCTCGAACCTGGACGGGTTATAGTGGGCAACGCCGGAATCCTTGTTGCCAAGGTCCTGTATACCAAGGTCGGGGGGAAAAAATTTATCATTGTTGATGCGGCCATGAACGATCTTGCCCGTCCGAGCCTGTACGGCGCCCATCATGCGATCCAGGCAATTGACCGTTCCAGAGGCGAGAATGAAATCGCCGACCTGGTCGGCCCGATCTGTGAAACCGGCGACTTTCTGTCCAAAGAAAAGGAGATCCCTGCCTTTGAACAGGATGAACTTGTGGCAATAATGAGCGCCGGAGCGTATGGATTTACCATGTCGTCCAATTATAACTCGCGGCCCAGGGTCCCGGAAATACTGGTTTCCGGCAGCGATTTCCATATCATCCGTGAACGGGAAACCCATGACGACTTGATCAAGGGAGAAAAGATACCGGAGTTTTTACAATGAGATTTTTTTTACAATGAGAAGCCTGAACTTTCCTGTTCCTTTTACAAAGATGAGCGGGACTGGAAATGATTTTATCATCATTGACCACCGGAAGCCGGTCATAGCCGATGAAGATATTCCAGCCTTTGCAAAAGCCATCTGCCGGCGACAGTTTTCAGTGGGCGCAGACGGTCTTATCCTGGTTGAAAACCACGATGCGGCTGATTTCCGCTGGAAATTTTATAATGCGGACGGAAGCGAGGCGGAGATGTGCGGGAACGGCGCCCGATGTGTCGCCCGCTTTGCACATGCAAAGGGTATTGCCCCGGCCAGAATGGAGTTTATGACCATTGCCGGTGTTATTGAGGCTCACGTTGTAGACGGTTCGGTCAAGGTCCGCCTGACAACGCCCACTGACACCCTGCTGGACCGGAAGATCGATATTCAGGGGAAAACGACGACGATTCACAGCATCAATACCGGTGTGCCGCATGCGGTCCATTTTGTCGACGAGATCCGGTCTGCTCCGGTTTTTGAGTGGGGCAGGATCATCCGGCATGATCCTCTCTTTCAGCCGGCCGGCGCGAATGTGAATTTTGTCCAGATTGTCTCCCGTGATACACTGCTGCTCCGGACCTATGAGCGCGGAATTGAGGATGAAACCATGGCCTGCGGCACAGGCGCTGTCGCATCCTCGATTCTGGCTGCCCTGCTTGGCCATGTAGAGGCCCCGGTCACGGTAACAACCTCGGGCGGAGAACAACTCACGATTCATTTTTCGCTGGACAAAGATGTCCCGAAAGATATTTTTTTGGAAGGCCCGGCACATTTTATATATGAGGGAAACCTTGATGCAGAGGCGTTGCAAGAGGTGAGAGAACCTCTTTGCTGATCGCAACCTGTAAACACACGACGAATCAGCCAGCCAGTTACCGCCTTATGGCGAACATACCACATAAAAGTACTCAGGTATGAGCTCAAAGTTACCAAAAACTCCAGACTGTAACTGCTGAGTAGTTACTAAAATTTATTAATATATTCGAAGAACAGGAGGGTATTATGTCAAAATTCCGCGGAGCTTTCGTTGCCATTGTGACCCCTTTTATCGACGGCAAAGTTGATGAAAAGGGCCTGACCGATCTGATTGAATTCCAAATTGAAAACGGCACCAATGGTATTGTCCCGTGCGGCACCACCGGCGAATCAGCGACCATGACCCATGAAGAACATCACCTGGTCGTTGAGCTGACCATCAAGACCGTCAACGGACGCGTTCCTGTCCTTGCCGGTACCGGGTCAAACAGCACTGATGAATCCATCAAGCTCACCAGACATGCCAAAGAGGCAGGCGCGGACGGCGCCCTGCTGATTACCCCCTATTACAACAAGCCTTCTCAAGAAGGGTTGTATCAGCACTTCAAGGCGGTTGCCGAGGCGGTCGATATCCCTATCATCCTCTACAATGTGCCAAGCAGGACGAGCATCAATATGCTGCCGGAAACAGTCGCCCGCTGTGCTGCGATCAAAAACATCGTCGGCATCAAGGAGGCAACCGGAAGCCTGAACCAGATCAGCGAAGTCATTCGTCTCTGCCCTGATGATTTTTCAGTGCTGTCCGGCGATGATTTCACCTGCATGCCACAGGTTGCTGTTGGCGGCGCCGGCGTCATCTCGGTCACCTCAAACGTGGCGCCAAAAGATATGGCGACGATGATGGACGCCGCCCTGGCTGGTGATTTTGATACGGCAAGAAAGCTGCACTACAAACTTTTCCCGCTCATGCAGGCAATGTTCATCGACACCAATCCGGTCCCGGCCAAGACCACCCTGCACCTGATGGGCAAGATCACATCTTCCGCGCCGCGCCTGCCCCTGTATCAGATGAACGAAACAACGCTTGAAAAAATGAAAAAGGTGATTGCGGAGTATGGGTTGATTTAGACTGAAGGCATTAACTGCCAGGCAGAAGGCTGAAGAAGTGTAAAACGCATCAAAATAACAACCAAGGAGCAAGACTAATGACCAGGGTCATCGTTGCCGGAGCAGCCGGCCGGATGGGCAGACGTATAGGGTATAGGGTTAACGAGCACAAGGACCTTACGCTCGCCGGCGGGTTTGAACAGGCCGGCAATCCAAACGTGGGCAAGGATATCGGAGAGATAGGCGGATATGGCGCCACAGGGGTCGCCATCGCTGCTGACCTTGAATCAATCATCGGCCAGGGCGATGTCATTATTGATTTTACCTTTCATGAGGCCACCATGGAGTTTGCGGCCATTGCCGCCAAGCACAAAAAGGCCATGGTGATCGGCACCACCGGGCTCTCCCAGAAAAATCTGCAGGAGCTTGCGGACCATGCGAAAAACTTCGCTTGCGTGCAGGCGCCCAATATGGCCGTGGGTGTCAACGTCCTTTTCAAGCTGGCTGCCCGGGTAGGTGCAATCCTTGGCCACGAGTATGATATCGAGATCGTTGAAGCGCATCACCGGATGAAAAAAGACGCACCCAGCGGCACCGCCTTGAAGCTTGGCGAGATGGTAGCGGAATCCGTCAACCGGAACCTTGACAAGGTCGGTGTTTTCTCCCGGCATGGGATGATCGGTGAGCGGACTGACGAAGAGATCGGCATCCAGACCATCCGGGCCGGTGATATTGTTGGAGAGCATACCGTTTATTTTGCAGGCGCCGGCGAACGGCTCGAACTGACCCACCGTGCCCACAGTCGTGATAACTTTGCAAAAGGCTCGGCCGTCGCCGCGGCCTGGGTTGCCGGCAAACCAAACGGCATGTACACCATGTTCGACGTCCTGGGGTTGCAGGACCTGTAAGGCAGAAGGCAGAAAAGGATAAATTTTATATAAAAAGAAACATAACTATTCAACCAAGATAAAAAAGTTGGCTAAACCTCCACCCGTATCTATTCAGATGTGCCTTAGATGTGAACAAGCAGGCCGCCGAGCTATAGTAACCCTATGCGAGAAGGCCTGATCGTTCACAGCTGGTGAGCGCAGCGAATGAGCGGGTGAGGTGCAGCTGAATAGATACAAGGAAACAAGAAAAAAATAATGATACAGATCGAAAAAGCAGAGCGACTCAAACAACTCCCGCCCTATCTCTTTGCCGAACTGGACAGGAAAAAGGAAGAGGTCCAGGCAAGGGGCGTTGATGTGATTGACTTAGGCGTCGGTGACCCGGACCAGCCGACTCCCTCCCATATTATCGATAAACTGGCTGAGGCGGCACGCGAACCACGTCATCATAAATATCCGAGCTATTCAGGCCTGAACAGCTTCCGCGAGGCGGTCAGCCGCTGGTATAAACACCGGGCAGGTGTCACCCTCGATCCGCTCAAAGAGGTTGTCTCACTCATCGGCTCCAAAGAGGGTATCGCCCATATCCCCCTTGCCTTCATCAATCCGGGCGACGTGATGCTGGTGCCGAGCCCGGCCTATCCGGTATACAAGATCTCCACCCTCTTTGCCGGCGGCATCCCCTATGAAATGCCGCTTTTGAAGGAAAACGGCTTTCTCCCGGATCTTACCACGATTCCGGCGGATGTTCTGGCAAAGGCACGAATGATGTTTTTAAACTACCCGAACAATCCGACCGCAGCGCCGGCCACAGAGGCGTTTTTCAAAGAAGTGGTTGCGTTTGCCAACCAACACAACATCATGATCTGCCATGATTTTGCCTATTCAGAGATGGCCTTTGACGGCTATAAGCCGCCAAGCTTTCTTGAAACACCCGGGGCAATGGAGGTAGGCATCGAGTTTCATTCCCTGTCCAAGACGTACAACATGACAGGCTGGCGTATCGGCTTTGCGGCCGGCAACGCTGAAATAATCGGTGGCCTGGGTCAAATCAAGAGCAATATCGACTCCGGCATCTTTGAGGCCATTCAAATCGCAGGCATTGAGGCCATGGAAGACGACGCGGCCTGGTTGCACGAGATGCAGACCCATTATACAGAACGGCGCGATGTACTGATGGCAGGCCTTGCCAAGCTCGGGATCAAGGCGGAAAAGCCAAAGGCGACTTTCTATATCTGGTGTGAGGTACCGGATGGCTATACCTCTACCTCCTTTGTCGCCCATCTCCTCGAAAAGGCAGGCATTATGACCACTCCCGGCAACGGCTTCGGAGATCCGGGTGAAGGGTATTTTCGAATGGCCCTTACGGTCTCCAAAGAAAGACTGCAGGAGGCTGTCAACCGCATAGCCGATGTCGGCTTCTAAAAATGTCTCTTGTCTTTATCGGTCTGGGTTCCAACCTTGGTGAGGGCCGGGTGAATCTCATTTCCGCCTGGAAAAAACTGGGCGAGTTTTCAAAGGGAACGCTCCTTGGCATTTCGAGCCCGTATGCCAGTTCGCCTGTTGATATGGACTCATCCAACTGGTTTACAAACGCGGTTGGTGTTCTGGAGACAAGACTTACACCGGAGGCGCTGTTGGAGACGATGCTCCAGGTAGAGGCATCGTTTGGCAGGGAGCGGCTCAAGGGAAAAGACAGAACGGTTGACCTGGACATCATCTATTTTGATGATCTTGTTCTTACGAGCGAAGCAATAACCGTCCCGCATCCTGAAATTGAAAACCGCATGTTTGTCCTGGCGCCGCTTGCCGAACTGGCGCCGGACCATCTTCATCCGGTTCTTCAAAAAACCACCTTGCAGATGAAAAGAAACCTACAATCACCTGAGCAGGTTGTTCAAAAGCAGGCTTGGGCGGGAAAGGATGACCTGACGTGAATCCACTGAGAATTGTTATTCTGGGCATACTTTTTTATGTGCTCTACAGGCTGCTCTTTGGAACAAAAAAAGTTACCCGGTCAGGCCCTGCGTCCTCAGACGGCAAAAAGAGCGGCCGCGAGGTGGCCCAGGATATCCTTGTTGAAGATCCCGAATGCCACACATATATCCCGAAAGGTCAGGCAATTGCCCTGAAATCGAAAGGACAGACATATTATTTCTGCAGCAGCAGGTGCCGCGATGCCTTTGCCGCAAAATCTGAAAAAGGAGACTGACAATGAAATTCTTCATCGATACCGCCAATATTGACGAGATCAAAGAGGCGGTTGCTCTGGGCATGGTTGACGGCGTCACCACAAATCCCTCGTTGATCGCCAAGGAAAAAAAACCATTCGAAGAACTGCTGCAGGAGATCTGTGAGGTCGTTGACGGCCCGATCAGCGCCGAGGTCGTGAGCCTTGATGCAAAGGGCATGGTTGAGGAGGGAAGAAAACTTGCCGCCCTTCATTCCAACATCGTTATCAAGGTGCCTATCATCACCGAAGGACTCAAGGCGGTGAAGATATTTGCCGACGAAGGGATCAAGACCAATGTCACCCTGATCTTTTCGTCAACCCAGGCCCTGATGGCGGCCAAGGCCGGCGCAACCTATGTAAGCCCCTTTGTCGGTCGGCTTGATGATATCTCGCAGCCCGGCATGGACCTTGTGAGCGATATCATGACCATCTACGAGAACTACGGGTACAGCACCGAAGTCATTGTTGCAAGCATCCGGAGCCCCATGCATGTGGTTGAGACCGCCCTTATCGGAGCGGATATCGCAACCATCCCGTTCAAGGTCATCGCGCAACTTGCCAAACATCCACTGACCGACATCGGGATGGAAAAATTTCT